>JAYFRU010000051.1:0-11840 GCA_040946965.1 Burkholderia sp.
ACACCGGCGCAAGCGATGGAGATCGAGTTAGCCGCCGAAAAATTAATGAGCCGTTGCACTTGATTCTTGAGACCGCCCCTCTACAAGAAGCACGGAGCTGGGTATCCGCTGCGCCTGTACGTAATCGGCGCGCGGCGAGTCGAGCCGATGCAGCAGGAGGTGCCGGAATCGCTGCCTGTGATCCGGTCATACGAGGCGCTGCGCACGTGGGCTGAAGGCATTATTACGCGCCGGGAGCGTGTGGTCGGACGCGATGTTGCGCAGGAAGTCGTGCAGCAGCAAGAGAAAGCCGCTCCGTCGCGGCGTGTGCCGGCGGTGGATGTCTTGCCGTCGGCGGATATTCCAGTTGCCGGCGCGCAACTCCCCGGGGAGGCATCAACGACTGTGGGCGTGCCCACAGTCGTTGATCTGTTGGAACCGAGAAACAATACTGCTGCCGAGGAGCGTGAAGACACGCGGCAGGAAAGCGAGTACCAGCAACGCTACGTGGCATTTTCCAGTGTGGGTGAGCCTTCGACGATGATCCCGGCGAACCTGTCCGGGCCGGTGTATGAAGCCTTGACGCAAATTCGCGAGACGTACGGCGACGTCGACGAGTATGTAGCGAAAGAGCTTGAATTCTCGATCGACGAGTTGGAAAAATACTTTTCGCCGGAGCAGGTCGACGCGCTGGCGATGATGTTCCATGCGACCTCGCGCGACTTGGGGTTCCTGCTTGCTGACCAGATGGGCGTCGGCAAGGGGCGCACGCTCGCGGGCTTTGCGCGCCGGGAGCGTCTGCAGGGGCGCATCCCGATGTTCGTCACCATTACGGACAACCTGTTTTCCGACTTCCTCGAACGCGATCTGGTCGCGATCGACAGCCGCCATCTGTTCCAGTCGCCGCTGATTGTCAACGATGGTGCCAAAACGGTAGACGCAGAGGGCAATGTCATCGTCAGGTCGATGAAACGGCCCGAGTATCGCGCGCACGCCGAGCGCGACGAACTGCCGGAGGGCGCTGACATGATCCTGTTGACCTATTCGCAGTTGAGCCGCCACCACGAGAAGCACCTCACTTCACGCTATATGCGCGCGCTGTGTCGTCGGTATCCTGTGTCCATCATTCTGGATGAGGCACACAAGGGCGCAGGCGCGAGCAACACCAGCGAGAACCTGATGGGCATGATCGACGGCATCTCCGGTAATGGGGGCAACGTTGTGTACTCGTCGGCCACGCCGATCAAGGGAGCAAGCAACCTCTCGCTATACCGCAAGATCCTTCCGAAGGGTGTCGACCCGCAGGAACTGCTTGATGCGGTCAACAGCGACCCCATCTCGCTGCAGGAGGCGCTGAATTACGAAATCGCCGCGCAGGGATGCCTCATATCGCGCGAGCTGGACAACACCGGCATCGAGAAGGAATTCGTCGTCTCGCGATACGTGGAGCGCAATGAGCGTGTGGCGGACCAGATGGCGGAAATCCTGACCGCGATGAACTACCTGTCGGGCGACGTCCGCAAGATCGTCTCGCAGATCAACAAGGATTTCCAGAAGCAGCTCGAAGGCGTGTCGGAGAATGAACGCATCGGCCAGCGCATGGGCGCGACGAGCATGAACTTCGGCTCACGTATGCACGCGCTCGTCGCACAGATGCTGCTCGCGCTGAAGTCGCGGGAGATCGTCGACCTCGCACTGGAGGCGATCGAGAACAACGAGAAGCCGATCATCGCACTACAGCGTACAGGCGAGTCGCTGCTCGCGGATTTCCTGAGCGGACGCAATTCGGCATACGACGACGATCCGGATGCGGTGACGCGGGAGTTTACGGGGATTGAGCTGGACGAGCCGATCACGTTCAAGGACTACCTGCGGCGCATGATGGAAAGAGTCATGGTCATCAAGGAAACTGGCCGCTACGGTGAAGTTTCCGAGCGTCGTGCGAGCAGTGAAGCGGTTGAGAACTCGCGAAAGCGCATTCTCGCGCTGATTGACCAGTTGCCGGTCGATCTGCCACTGACGCCTCTCGACTACATTCGGGACGAGCTGGCGAAGCACGGCTATACCACGGGCGAGATTTCCGGGCGGAACCTGCGCACGCGTACGCTCGACAGCGGCAAGATCCTGATTGAGCAGGTTCCAGGGCTCACCGACAAGACCCGCGTGCAGCGGGCAGTCCGCGAATTCAACAATGGCGAGACCGACGCGATCATCCTGACCGTCTCGGGAAGCACCGGCATCTCGCTGCATGCGAGCCCGGCCGTCGGCAGCGACCTGCGTCGCCGCGTGATGATCAAGGGCGAAATGCAGGCTGACATTACTGCTGAACGGCAGATGGACGGCCGTCCGAACCGCACGGGGCAGATCGACAAGCCGCGCTATCAGATCGTGATGTCCGGCCTGCCGGCGGATGACCGGCAGGCGATGATGTATAACAACAAGAACCGCTCGCTCACGGCAAGTACGGTGGCGAACCGTGACAGCAAGGATTTGATCCGTGAAGTGGCTGACCTGCCGAATGTGGTGGGCGACACGGTTGCAGCCGATCTTCTGTCGAGCAACAGGGAACTCGCGAAGCATCTGGATATCGCGCTGCCGGAAGACGACGAGAGCGTCTATGCCACAGCCCCGCTGCACTATGTGAAGGTGCTGACCGGGCGGGCGCCGCTGCTGAAGGTGGCGGAGCAGCGGGCGCTTTACGACGAACTGCAGGCCCGTTTCCACGAGGAGCTGGACCGGCTCAAGGCAGAGGGGCGTAATCCGCTGGAGGTCGTCTGCTACGACTGGAAAGCCACCACTATCGATCGGCGCGTGTTCATGGGGGCAACGGCGAAAACCGATAACACCCGCTCGCAGCTGAACTCACCGGTGTACCTGACGATGCTCGAATATCAGGAGGAACTGAAGGCGGTCAAGGCGACGGAGGTCGACGCGAAGATCGCAGAGTCAGTCGCGTCGGGCGAAATCAACCCCGGAGCGATCGTAAACTTCCTGAACTCGTGCAGCCGTCAGTTGCTTGAAGGCGCGAAGGCGAAGCGTTTCGAGACGGCCGAGCAGGCGCTTGCAGACAAGGAAGACAATCTCGTGAAGGACATGGCGGCCAAGCTTCAGTGGCTCGACATGAACCTGCCGCTTACGCGTGCCGGAGGCGTGTTTTACCGCAAGGACCTGGAGGGAGTGGAGGTCCCGCACGTCGTGCTGCGCGTGCAGGCTCCGGGCAAGCTCGAATCCTATACCCGCCTTGGCGAGTACACGATCTACACGATGCGGCCCGGCAGCGACGTGGTGTCGATGGATACGTTCAGCGCGCTCTTTGCGAACGACATCCAGTTCGACCCGTGGGCGTTCCGCGACAATGAAGCAGCGAGGCATGCATTCGACTCGGCCGAGAACGGGCTTGTCACGAAGCGTGCGCGAGTGCTCGATGGCAATCTTTTCGAGGCGACCGCATTGAACCTGCGTGAGCGCCTGGGGCGCAAGGTTGTCTACACGGACCATGGTGGTTCGCGGCAACACGGTATCCTGGTCTATGCGGATGTGTCGGACAAAGCGCTTGAATCAATTCCGGAGCGTCTTCGCGATCCGGCGCTCATTCGACAGTTCGCCGAGTTCAAGCCGATTACGACGCACGCGAAAGGCGACTGGCGCGATTCGGAGCGGGATCTCGTCGTCGGACGCAATCCGACGGGGCAGCTGTATCTGCGCGCGCCTGGTACGAAGAAATACGGCGGGGACGTTTTCCTCGATCCAGCACTCTCCTCGATCAAGGGCCAGGAAGACAAGTGTCGGTTCCACCTCGATTTCCGTCCGGTGAACGGTTACATGACCGCCGCGCTGCCGCCCGAGCGCGCAGCGGCGGTTATCACCTACCTCGTTGCTGAGCGTGGATACAGTTTCTTCACGACAGAGCGGGAAGAGCTGCAGCGCGTGCGCGACATCATGGCCCGACGGTCGGGTCCTGACGATGCACCGGTCGCGCAGGTTGCCTGAGAAAAGCCGGCCGCCTGCAGGCCGATTCCAGTTTATGTCTGGCCACGGGGAATCTGGCGCTATACGGACGAGGAAGACTCGACTGCATGGGCAATCGGCGCGCATGGTCGGCTTCCGGTATCCGGAGTTGCAGGTATGGAAAATACCCGTCGATTCGTTCGTCAATCCGTCACCACGATGCTTGTTGTCGCGGATATGGTGCTGCAGGCTGCCGTGGTCGTGGCCTGGTCTCTCGCAATGTTGTTGCACGATGCCGTGTTCGTCGTCTGGCACTGGCGCTCGTTGCTGAACGCGTTGCTGGTCCAGCCGCGCAACGTGCAGTGGTGGTTGCTGTGCATTTCCCTCGGAACGGCGGTGGGGTGGTCGTTGACGTCCCACGCCTGACGGGAGACGCGGCCCTGCGCCCGCCGTAGCGGTGGGCGCAGGATTACTGAAGGTAGGACGGGATGGGGTCGCCCGGCTGAATGCCGGCGGGCAGCGAAGCGCGCTTGGCGGTCGGGCTGGCTGCAGGCGTGGGAGCTGTGGCCGGTGTTTCTCCGCGCATGGGCTTGGCAGGCGCAACGCTCGCGACGCGGGCCGCCTCGACTGTTGCCGCCGCGCGTGCAAGCTGAGGCGCAAGCGGCCGGGCTTCCGGTAGCTGTGCGTGCGGGGCGGCCGGCTCAGGCGCTTCGGCGGAGGCGACATGTGGGCCTGCGTCCGCGAGTCGGGGCGGATTCTCCCAGGTGTGCCCAAGCGAGGGCGCTCGCGCGGCGACGTTGCTGTCGAGCTGCGCGAGTGCTGCCAGAAGGCGGTGTCGCTTGTGTGCCCAGGTCAGGACTTGCATATCGGATAAAACTCTAAAAAATGTTTTTTATTCATTCTTCATCGGATAAAATACCTTCAAAACATGAAAAACGCGAGGATTTTGTGGAATCTGGTTCGGATAAGAAAGATGATGCGCAGCCGAGGGCTCAGTCCTCGTGGACCTTCCGCGTCTCGGAGCCGGAGGAAGTGTCCCGGCATTTCCTGACGCAGGATGCCACGGGGCAGCTGTTTGCGACGCTGCACTACATGTCGACGGTCGAGGACTGGGTGCTTCAGCGTCTCGGGGCTGACAGTCCGGAGTTGAACGAGCAGGTGCGGGTGCGGTTGCAGCGCCTGGATGCAGTGATCGAGCAGTTCCGCGCGCAGATTCCGCCAGACAACGCTTCGTTCCTGAAAATCCTCTCCTGGCTGTCGATTTCGCAGTGCATGTACACGGTCGAATATCTGCACCTGTGCCAGCGCTCGTTTTTCGAGCAGCTGATCGAGCACTGCCGCGCTATGAGCAACGATGACCTGACCGCGCGCTTTACCTTCGAACGAATCATGACGCTGCTGCGCACGCGTCTGCTCGACCTGATTCTCGGGCCGGACAACACCGATTTCGTGACGCGCATCCTTCTGGAGACGGCAGCATGAAATTCATGCGGGGCAACGTGGGCGCCGTTGTGCGCAGCAAGCCGATCAGTTACATCGTGGGCGCGATTTTCGGGGCGGCCATCGTTACGGTCATCACGGTCAAGGCGCAACAGGCGGTGACCACGCCGTCGGCCACTTACGGATGCGCGATCTCGACGGCAGCGCAGAACAATCTGAACAACCGGATCCTGATGGTCGGATCGACGGCGCCGGACCCCTCGAAGTATTTCACCGTCGGAGGCGTGTCGAGCTGTATCGGACCGGTTTCCAATCTGGACCTCTCCAGCCTGATTCCCGACCCGATGGGGCTGCTGACATCACTGGCGAAGGCGGCCGTGAATCTCGCTGTGCAGAAGGCGTGTACGGCTGCGCGGCAAAGTCTGAGTGACTATCTCGGCAAGTACAACTCGGCCGCTACGATGGTGAATGGCGGGGCGCAGGGGATGCTGTCGACGGCGATCGGTCAGCAGGTTGGTCTGAACCTGACGAACTACGGGACGAGCTACGCGGCACCGGCCGGTTCGCAGACGGTGATCAATCCGCTGTCGACCGTGACGGGCGCGGCCAACTCGTCGCTTGGGTCAACGCTGTCCAGCGCGCAGTCGACCGCGACGTCCACGGCGCAGTCGGTGACCGCGCCGATCTCGTCGGGCTACCAGAGCGCGACGAATGCAATCAGTTCGACCGTTGGGGGCGCAGTGTCGTCCGCGCAGAGCAGCATTTCGTCGCTGGGCAATAGCGTGTTCGGTTCTTCGGGGAACTGACATGCGCATGCGCCTTCGAGGTCTCTGTGTGCTGATGGCCCTGGGCGGCGGTATGCCGATGCTTGCCAGTGCGCAGGTGTCGGCATGGCTGACTGAGGTTGGGAAAACGATGTCGTCGCTGGGCATCGTGACAAAGCAGGTTTCGCTTAGTGCGCAGAATTCGGACTCGATGAAATTGCAGGCGCAGCAGGCGTTCGAGTCGACACTGGCCGATTCCGCAACAGCGCACCAGGTCTGGCAGACGGTCGAGGATTTCGGACCGAACGGGCAGTTGATCGACGGTTGCTATCAGGTAGGCATGGCAACCCAGGTGGCGGTGACCGAGTCGGCAACCGCTGCGCACGCGAGCAACGCGCTTGCCCGGCTCTACACGATCGGGGACAGCGGCACGGCCAGTTCTGGAGGCGTTGCCGGCGCACTCGGTATGACCACTCAGGCGACCTCATTCCCATACGCGGCGTCGGTCGCGCAGCGCATTCAGCGGCATATGTCGCGATACTGCACCGTGGCCGAGGCACAGGCCGGTTACTGCACGTTGAATGCCAACGGGATGCAGGGCGGCGACGAGGATTTTTCGCTGCATCTGTAGCCGGGCAAGACGTACGGCTGGGATCAGGTCGAGGCCTCAACCGATTTCATCAAGACCGTGGCGCCGATACGGCCGACAGCATCAGGCGGGACGTGCATCAGCACAGCGTGCATCGCGGCGCAACAGGCGCGTATCCAGCAGGAGGCCATGATGTCGATGGCGCGCTTTTCGTTCATCCACTTTACCGAGGCGCATACCACCCAGAAGGCGGGTGACGCGCAGTCGCAATGACGCGAATGTACATGCAACGGGTTCCCCTCCGGCTTCGTCAGGTCGCTTTGGCTGGAGGGCTTCTGCTCGCGGGTGCCGGCGTCGCATGGGCGTCGTGTGGCGGCACGGAAGCGCTGGTCGACAGCGCGGCAAGCTCGCTTGCGGGCACCATCGTCGCGCAGATCACGGCGGCCACGGGCACGATCACGGCCGCCGACGAAGCTCAGACGGAAGAGCTGCTGGGGGCGATCAAGGTTCTGACTGCTCAGGTCAACACTTCGGCGCAAAACAGCGACAACGTGAATCTGCAGGCGGAGCAGGCTGCGGCTGCGCTCTAGACAGATCTCGCCACGAAGGAGGTCGTCGACAAGATCGTGATGGATTTTCAGTCGCAGGGCTATAACCCGTGCGCGCAGCTGACGGCGACGAAGGCAATGGCGGCGGCCGAGGCCAGCGCGACGGCCGCCGTCCCGCAGCGCGTGGCGACCGAGATCCAGGCGGGCGGGGGTAAGTACGGGGATCTGGCGACGGTGCTCAAGCAGCGCGACCAGCAGCACAAGGCGCTTTTCTGCACGCAGGCCGAGGTTAATGCGGGTCTTTGTTCGAGCCTGGGGGCGGTGCCGGGCTGGGATTCTAACGCGTCGCTGCTCTTTAGTACCGACACAAGCCCGAACATGGTGGCCGCGAAAAACGCAACGATCAACAATATCATTGGCTTGCCGGACCAGCCGTTGCCGACGGGCGCGGCGAAGACATCGGAAGGGCAGGCGTACATCCTCGCGAAGAAGCAAAAAGATGCTTTTCTCGCCTTCCCGTCGTACTCGCTCAAGGCGATCCAGACCGATAGCGAGGATTTCGATTCGTTCATGTCGGAGCGTGTGGGCCAATATTTCGGAACGTCAGCGGCCACGCAGTGGGCGCAGGACCAGGCGTCCGAGTCCGAGCGCGGCGTTGTCGTGGATATGGTCAAAATTGAAGGGCTGCTCCTGAAGCTGCATGAGCGCTCGCTCAAGGAGTCACTGCGCGCCGAAGCCAATCAGGCTGCTGAACTGGCACTCGACAACCAGACGATCAACGGCCGCAAGACACAGGCAGCCGAGACTGCGGCCATTGCCGCAAACGCCCGCGCAAAGGTGACTCCGTGACGAGCAAGTTCAAGAAAGCGGTCGTGGGAGCGACGCTGTTGTGCTTTGCGGGAGCCGTGGTCGCGTCAGGGTGCCCTGCGGTGAATGACTCTGTCTGGCGTGCAGGAATTACGTCGGCGGGCAGTTCCATTTCGGCCGCGCTGACTGCGATGGTGAATGCGATCGGCAGCGAGCGCGCGCTGAATCTGCAGCGAATCACCGGCGCGCTGAGAGTGCTGAACGAGCAGATCAACACGTCGGCGAACAACTCGAATCAGACGGTGCTGGCCGCCAAGCAGGCCGGGGCCAGCGTGGCGACCGACATTTATACGTTCAAGGCGATGTCCCAGACGATGCTTGACTACGACCCGGTGACGGGCCAGGGCTACAACCCCTGTGTGGAAGAGCAGCGATCACAGAACATTTCCGTCGCGCTGGGTGAGGCGAGTAACGATATGCAGGAGAAGGTTATTCGCGAGATCGATGCCGCACCGGGTCAGTTTGTGCCGGATCGCGGCGCGGTGATTGCGCAGCGCTTGAAGGATGCATCGACTCTCTACTGCACGGCCTCGGAGGCGGCTGCGGGGCTGTGTTCGGCACCGGGTACGATGGCGGGCAAGGACGTCGACGCCGCGAACTTTTTCACGTCGGCGCAGGGCGGCTCCGCGCAGTCGAACGCAAAGTCGGCGCTGCTCAACAATATGTTCGGGCTGCCTTACGCGGCGTTACCCGCGTCGGCGGTTAGCACGGCCGCCGGGCAGGCGTTTATGGATCAGAAACGCACGACGGATGCGGTGGGCTCGGTGGCGATGGCATCACTGAAGACCATTCAGTCGTGGACGGAGGCGCGTGGCAATTCGGGTGGCTCCACGGACAGCCAGAGCGTGATCGATGCGCTCAGCTCAAAGGTTGACACCTATGCGGGCGGCAACGATTACGACAACTGGGCCCAGGCGCAGGCCTCCCAGAGCGAGCGGGGCCTGCTCATCGAACTGGCGAAGATGATGGCGCTCGACCTGAACATGGGTTACATGGAGTATCAATCGCTGGAACGGCGCGAAGCGAGCGCGGCCGCTCGTCTTGCGTTGCGGGCCAACCAGATGCCGAACCCGGAAACTGCGGTCGAGGCGTCCAACGCACGTAGCATGGTGACGCCATGATCACGCGGCGCGCGCTGGCGATCGCCACGCTCGCTCTGGGGCCGGGGGTGTTGTGGGGGGGGGGGGGGGGGGGGGGGGGGGGGGGGGGGGGGGGGCGGGGCCGCGCCCCCCCCCCCCCCCCCCCCCCCCCCCCGCCTGCCTGGCCGAGCCGGTGAACATCCCGACCAACATGGTGACGAGTACGTTCGGCAAGACCCGTTTGCTGGACCACTATGCTGCGCCCCGAATTCACTGGGGCGTGGATTTTCAGGCTCGCAACCCGTCGAACCCGGCCCAGGGCGCGCAGTTGAAAGCGGTGGACAACGGGACAGTGATCGGCGCCGGGTGGTGGGGAATGGTTATGGGAACCGCGTAGCGCTGCGGCGGGCCAATGGCGACATCGTGACCTACAACCATATGTCGATGGTTGACCCGACATTGAAAGGCGGCTCCCTCGTAGGATTCGCCGGGGGCGGCGTTGGGGTCGGAACGACGAAGGTGTCCGTTGGGGACATCCTGGGCGTTGCGGGCGGTACGGGCAGCCATATGGAACGCCCGGACTATCCGATTCACCTGCATCTGGAGTACGTGACGGGGTACGGAGGGGTGAAGCTGCGCGAAACCAACGATGGCAGGGATTCGACCCGAAGCCACTACCTGCGCAATGCATTGGAGTATTCGTGCAAGACCTATCCGTTTGCGCCCGGGGCGGGCCCGGTGACGCAGGGGACGGGCGGTGGCGCGCCGACTCCATCGACGGCCGGGGCTGCGGCTGCTGCGAGCGAAGCGGTCCCTGTGTCGACGGACCAGATCTTCGAGGCGCAGCAGACGCAGCCGACTGTCACTGCACAGGAGCGGTACGGATTCCCGGACGCGCCACCTTACGATTCCTACGACGGATTGAGCGAGGCGCAGATTACTGACGCGGAGATGACCCGGCGGATGCTCGATACCGAATGGGAAGTAAAGCTGACGGGCTGGAGCACTCGGGGTATCCTTGCAGAAATCGCGCGGATGCATGGCGTAAAACTATGGCTTGATGCGAAAATAAAACAAAAAAAGAGGCGAATTGAGGCGATCCAGGCGATGGAACTCGCACTCAAGACGAATCGAGCCATGCAACCGGTCATGAATGATGCATTTCAGAAGGTTGTCAGTGGTGCGGCGCGGGGGAGTGTAGGTAACTGATCATCGAAAGGCGGGAGCGGATGATGAAAAAATTGCAGCTTGGCGCACTCAATAGCCTGTCCTCGGATGAGGACGAGGCGCAACGTGCGCACGTAGAAAACGAGCAGCTGACGCAGGCAGCCACGGGTGCCAAGCCGAAGAAATTGCAGTTTGGCGCGCTGGGCAGTCTGGCGTCGGACGAGGAAGATTCGCTGCGCGAGCACGTCGCGAGCGAGCAACTGATCGAGGACGCGACGCGCGGCAAGCCGATGAAGGCTGGCGCGGCCACGAGCAGCGAGGCCGGTGCGCAACCGGCTTCCGGTGCTGCCGCAGCGGCACCGGAAGCCGCGACTGCGGCATCGGCCCATGCCGCCGATCAAGATGTCGAGCCGGACGACGAAGAGGAAGCTGCTCGCCTGGCCGCCGAAGCGGAGGCCGAGGCGCAGGCAGCGGGGGTCGCCGCACGCGCGCAAGACCCGGGCGCGGGAGCGCTGGCAGGCGACACGGATACCGACGCCATCATGAACGACCTGTTGGGCCGAGTTGGCAACCAGCCGCAGCCTCAGCAGGTCGTGCAAGGCCAGGTGTCCGGCGGTGCTGCGCTTGCCGACGCGGCGGGACATCTAGCCGCAGGTGTCGTGGCTGCGCCGTTCGTGGCGCTATCCAGTGCCTACCGCCTGCTGCAGAAGACGCTCAAAACCGGCAATACGCCGACGAGCCCCGTCCCGTTCCCGACGAACCAGCAGCCGGGGCTGATGGCGAGCGCGTCGCGCAACTCCCCGATCGCGCCGATCGCGACGATGGAGATGATCTCGAACTGGAAATGTGACCGGATCGAAGAGGCCCGCAACGACGTCCTGAAGAAGGCCGAGGCGATCCGCGAACTGGATGGTTTCCCGGTCTGGGAGGAGTCGGTGCTGGCTGAAGCCGCCAAGCGCAGCGTGCTGCCACAGGATGTCGTTGCGCTCATGCGCACGGACCCGGATCTGGCGCCGCTGCGTGAGCAGATGACGGCGCTGTGGCGCGACAACCCGAAGGTGGTCGACGCTTACCGCCGTTCGGCTGATACGTTCGAGAAGCACATCAAGGACGTGCAGAAGAAATTCGCCAACTCAGATGGTCCGATTCAGAAACGCGTGCTCGAATCGCTGGAAACGGTGCGCGAAGGCGTGAACGATCTCCCGGGATACGGCCGTGAGGAAGGCGAATATACCGCTACGCTCGCGGAACGCCTGCGCGAACTGGCAAGGGTTCTGGCCGAGTTCGTCAGCAACCTCATCGCGCGCCTGCAGGGCCGCGCGCCTAACGCAGGTGCGAGCGCCGCGCCCGAAATCACGGGCTAGGCATGTTTGGCACCCTCGATGTATCGGATCCGGTTGTCTAGACACGGTTTTGCGATCAGGCGGCCAGCGGCAACAGCGCTGCCTGACGGGCTTCC
>JAYFRU010000052.1:0-11735 GCA_040946965.1 Burkholderia sp.
CCCCCCCCCCCCCCCCCCCCCCCCCCCCCCCCCCCCCCCCCCCCCCCCCCCCCCCCCCCCCCCCCCCCCCCCCCCATGCCGGGCTCAGGAGCCCTGCTTCTCGAAGCGGCGCAGCAGCTCGTTGCCGCGCGACACGGCCGAGTCGAGCGCGGCCTGCGGCGTCTTCTTCTGCGCCCAGACCTGTTCGAGCTCCTCGTCGACCACGGTGCGGATCTGCGGCATGTTGCCCAGACGCAGGCCCTTGGTGAACGGCAGCGGCGGCTTGTTCAGCATCTGCTTGGTGGCCGTGTCGGTGCCCGGATTCTTCGCGTAGAAGCCCTGGTCGCGCGTCAGGTCGTAGGCGGCCGTGGTGACCGGCAGGTAGCCCGTGTCCTGGTGCCACTTGGCGGCCACCGGAGCCGAGCTCAGGTAGGCCAGGAACTTCGCCACGCCCTTGTAGGTGTTGGCGTCCTTGCCGCCCAGCACCCACAGGCTCGCGCCGCCGATGATGGCGTTCTGCGGCGCGCCCTTCACGTCGGCGTCGTAGGGCATCATGCCGGTGCCGAAATCGAACTTCGCGTACTTGCGGATGGTGGCGAGCGCACCCGACGAGGTGGTCATGATCGCGCAATCGCCGCTGTAGAACTTGCCGGTAGCCTCGTCCTTGCGGCCGGCATAGGTGAAGCTGCCTTCCTTGGCCATGTCCTGCAGAAACTGGATATGGGCGACCTGCTGCGGCTTGTTGAACTTGAGTACCGCATCGGTGCCGTCGAAGCCGTTGTTGCGCGTGGCGAAGGGCAGGCCGTGCCAGGCGCTGTAGTTCTCGAGCTGGATCCAGCCCTGCCAGCCGGTGGTGTAGCCGCAGGTCGAGCCGGCCTTGCGCAGCTTCTCGGCATCGGCCTTCAGTTCGGCCCAGGTCTTGGGCGGCTGGTTCGGATCGAGCCCGGCCTTCTTGAACAGATCCTTGTTGTAGTACAGCACCGGCGTCGAGCTGTTGAACGGCATCGACACCAGGTGGCCCGTCTTTGCGTCGCTGTAGTAGCCGGCCACGGTCGGCACGAAGCCCTTCTCGTCGAGCGGCACGCCGGCCTGCTTGAATACCTCGGCCACCGGGATCACGGCCTTCTTGGCCTGGATCATGGTGGCGGTGCCGACTTCATAGACCTGGAGGATCGCCGGCGCGTTGCCGCTGCGATAGGCCGAGATGCCGGCGGCCAGTGCCTGGTCGTAGTTGCCCTTGAACACCGGCACGATCTTGTAGTCGCTCTGCGAGGCATTGAACTGATCGGCGATCCCATTGACCTTGTCGCCCAGCGCCGCTTCCATCGCGTGCCAGAACTGGATCTCGGTGGCGGCGAACGCGGCATTCTGCATTCCGGACCAGATTGCGCCGGCGGCAGCCAGCGAGCGAACCAGGGTGTTGACTCTCATTGACCATCTCCAAATGGTGTGCGGCCGGCTCGAACGGCCGTCCGCTGTTGTTGCCCGCCGCGTTGTCCCGTCGAGCCAAAACACAGCAGTCTAATTCTCGTCCATGACAAAAAGGCGTTGATATTCTTTCAACGCGAAGCGATCGGTCATGCCGGCGATGTAGTGCGCGACGAGCCGGGGCTGCGCGGCCGCATCGTCGCTCTGGTAGGCCGGCGGCAGCAGGCGCGGATCCCCGGTGAAGGCTTCGTAGAGCCCCTTGACGACACGCTGCGCCTTGTTGGCCATGCGCATCACCTTGTAGTGACGGTAGAGGTTGCGGAACAGGAAACGCTTGAGCTCGGCCGCCTCCTCGGCGATCACCGCGCTGTGCGCGACCAGCTGCGGGCAGCGCCGCACGTCGTCGAGCGAGGCCGGCGCGTGCTCGGCCAGGTTGCGCGTGGTCGCGTCGATCAGGTCGACGATCAGCGTATTGATGATGCGGCGCACCGTCTCGTGCACCAGCCGGCGGCCCTCCAGCGAGGGGAAGTCGCCCAGCGCGGCGTCGTAGTGGCGACGCCAGAGCGCCACGCCCGCCAGTTGCTCGATCGAGATCAGGCCCGAGCGCAGGCCGTCGTCGACGTCGTGGTTGTTGTAGGCGATCTCGTCGGCGATGTTGGCGATCTGCGCCTCCAGCGAGGGCCGCCGGCCGTCGAGGAAACGCTCGCCGAGCTCGCCGAGCCGGCGCGCGTTCTCCCGTGAGCAATGCTTGAGAATGCCCTCGCGCGTCTCGAAGCAGAGATTCAGGCCGTTGAAGGCACCGTAGTGCTCCTCCAGTTCGTCGACCACCGCGAGGCTCTGCAGGTTGTGCTCGAAACCGCCGTGCTCGCGCATGCACTCGTTCAGGGCATCCTGCCCGGCATGGCCGAAGGGCGTATGGCCGAGGTCGTGCGCCAGCGAGATTGCCTCCACCAGATCCTCGTTCAGGCGCAGGTTGCGCGCCACCGAGCGCGCGATCTGCGCGACCTCGAGGCTGTGGGTCAGGCGCGTGCGGAACAGGTCGCCCTCATGGTTCACGAACACCTGCGTCTTGTATTCGAGGCGGCGGAAGGCCGTCGAATGGACGATGCGGTCGCGGTCGCGCTGGAACTCGGTGCGTGCGGCGGGCGCCGTTTCGGGATGCCGGCGGCCGCGCGTGCCCGAGGAATGGGCCGCGTAGGGGGCGAGATGCGCTTCGAGCGCGGCGACGGTGGGCGCCGCCACGGGACCGGCCGAGCCGCCGGGGCGGCCTGGACGGGAAGCGTCGGTGGGGTGTGGCAACTCGCGTGGTGTTTCGCTCACTGTCTCCTCCACTGCAGGGGCGCCGGCCAATCCGGCGCCTCGGTACAAGACTGGCTCGATGCGGGAACCATGCGGGCCCGCGTGCTGCGCCGGGCGCCGATCGCGCCGCGATGCGACGGCGGCTAGCCGATGGCGGCCGCGAGCGTGGCCTCGACGAGATCGTCGGGCGCCGCAGTGATGGCCGCCGTGCCGAGCCCGTCGAGCACGATGAACTTGATCGCGCCGGCCTCGGCCTTCTTGTCGACCTGCATCAGCTCGACATAGCGCGCGGCGCCCAGGTCGGGCGCGCGCACCGGCAGGTGGGCGGCCGCGATCACGCGGTCCAGGCGGCGGCGGGCGGCGTCGTCGAGCCGACCCAGGCGCACCGACAGGTCGGCCGCCATCACCATCCCGCAGCCGACGGCCTCGCCGTGCAGCCACTCGCCGTAGCCCAGACCGGCCTCGATCGCATGGCCGAAGGTATGGCCGAAATTGAGGATCGCGCGCAGCCCGCCCTCGCGTTCGTCGGCGGCCACCACGCTGGCCTTGATCTCGCACGAGCGCTTGACCGCTTCGGTCAGCGCGGCAGGCTCGCGGCGATTGAGCGCCTCGATATCGGCCTCGATCCAGTCGAAGAAGCCGGCGTCGGCGATCGCGCCGGTCTTGATCACCTCGGCGATGCCGGCCGCCAGTTCGCGTTCCGGCAAGGTGCGCAGCGCGCCGATGTCGGCGATCACAGCCTGCGGCTGGTAAAACGCGCCGATCATGTTCTTGCCGAGCGGGTGGTTGATGCCGGTCTTGCCCCCGACCGAGGAGTCGACCTGCGATAGCAGCGTGGTGGGCACCTGGATGAAGGGCACGCCTCGCATGTAGCAGGCCGCCGCGAAGCCGGTCATGTCGCCCACCACCCCGCCGCCCAGCGCGATCAGGGTGGTCTTGCGATCGGCGCGCGAGCCGAGCAGCCCGTCGAAGATCAGGTCCAGCGTTTCCCAGTGCTTGTAGGCCTCGCCGTCGGGCAGCACCACCGTGTTGACCTGCTTGCCGAGCGACGCGAGCGCCGCGCGCAGCGTCTCGCCGTAGAGCGGCTCGACGGTGGTGTTGGTCACGATGGTGACGGACGTGCCCTTGATATGCGGGGCAAACAGCTCGGTGCGGCCGATCAGGCCATCGCCGATATGGATGGGATAGGCGCGATCGCCCAGGTCGACATTGACGGTAATCATGCTTGTAGCGGCTTGGCGATGCCGGCCAGCTCGAGCTGCATCAGTACCATGTTGACGAGCCCGTTGACGGACGGCCAGCCGGCTTCGATCACGAAATGCGCGCATTCGCGATAGAGCGGATCGCGCGTCTCGTAGAGCGCCTCGAGCCGGGCCTTGGGATCTTCCGTCTGCAGCAGCGGGCGGTTCTTGTCCTTGCGGGTACGCAGCCAGAGATCGTGAGGATTGGCGCGCAGATAGACGACGATGCCACGCGATCGCAGGGCATCGCGATTTTCGGGACGGATCACCGCGCCGCCGCCGGTGGCCAGCACGACATTGCCGCGCTGTGTCAGCTCGTCGATCATCTTTTCCTCGCGGTCGCGGAAACCCGCCGCGCCCTCGAGTTCGAAGATAACCGGGATGCGCGTGCCGGTACGGACCTCGATCTCGTGGTCGGAATCGAAGAACGGCCTGTCGAGACGGCGCGCGACCACACGACCCACGGTGGTTTTACCCGCTCCCATGAGTCCGACGAAAAATACGCTTGCGTGTGGGTCCCGCACTTGCAACGGCTTCCTCTGCTTCAATTTTGCTGGTGTGTGCGGCAGCTTACTGGCAAAGCGCCGGCCTTGTCGAGCGCGGCCGGCCGCCGCTCAATGCGGCTGCGCCGCCGCCCCTGCCGGCTCCAGGGCGCCTGGCGGGGCCGCGGGCGGATCGGCCGGATCGCCGCCCGGGGGCGCGGCCGTGCCGAGCACGCGCAGCGTGATGTAGACCACCAGTTCGCTCGACCCGCGCCGCGCCTTATGGCGGAACAGCGCACCCAAAACCGGTATTTTGCCCAAGACCGGCACCCGAGTCACATCGTCCCATTCGTTGCGCTCGTAAATGCCGCCGATCGAGACCGTGCCCCATTTTCGACCTCGACTCGCGTATGCACGTGCTTGGTGTGGATCGCCGGCCCCGCGTCGTTCTGCTCGTCCGCGCTGTCCTTGGCGATATCCAGGTCGAGCACCACGTGGCCGTCGGGCGTGATCTGCGGCTCCACCTCGAGCTTGAGGGTGGCGCGCCGGAACTGCACGCCGGACACGCCGCGCCCGACCTTGGCCTGGTAGGGCAGCTCGGTGCCCTGCTCGATCAGCGCCGACGCGCGGTCGGCCGTCACCACGCGCGGCCGCGAGACGATCTGGCCCCGGCCTTGCGATTCGAGCGCGCTCAGTTCCAGGTCGAGCAGGCGGCTAGCGCCGGCGACGAACAGCGTGAGCCCGGCGGTGGCGGCCTCGAAACCGCCGATCGGATGCGCCGCCAGGTCCGCCAGACGCCCCTCGGGGCCGCCGACCAGGCCGGTGGCCGGCGGCTTGCCGCTGCCGGCCGGCGCGCCCTCCCCGGCTGCGGACTCGGCCGAGCCCGGCGCGCCGCCGCTGCCCGCGCCATCTCCACGCGCCAGCGACCGCGTGGTACGCAAGGCGAGCCGCGCACCCAGCTCGCGCGAGAACCCACGCTCGCCCTCGACCACGCGCGCCTCGATCAGCACCTGACGCGAAGGCCGGTCGAGCTGCGCGACCAGGGCCGCGATCTGCGCAAGCCGGCCGTCCAGGTCGGTGACGAACAGCAGGTTGGTGCGCGCATCGGCGAGCACCGAGCCGCGCCGTGACAGCACCCGCTGGTTGGCGGCCGCGCCGGTCAGCAGGCGCGCGACGTCGTTGGCGCGTGGGTAGCGCAGCAGGAAGGTGCGGCTTGCCAGCGGCTCGAGGTCGGCCATCCGCGCATGGGCCTCGAAACGCGCACGTCCGCGCGCCGTCAGTTCGGCCGCCGGCGCCACCCAGATCACGTCGCCGCGCATCGCCATCGCCAGGCCATTGGCGTCTAGCAGCGCATCGAGCGCGTCGCGCCAGGGAACGTCGTGGATCCGCAGCGTGGCGCTGCCCTGCACGCGGCCGCTCAACACCACGCTCTGGCCCGTGAAACGCGCGAAGGCGTCGAACACGGCCGCGAGCGGCGCCTGCTGCAGATCGAGCGAGATCCGGCGGCGGTCGGCAGCGCCGCGCGGCACCACCATGAGCCCGGACAGCCGCTCGGGCGGAGGCAACGGAATCGGCGGGCCCTCCAGGGCGGGCGGTGGGGCATCGGGCCGGGCGGTTTCGGCCGGTTTGCCGTCGACGCCCGGGGCCGCTGTGGATGCCTGGCCGGCCGCCTCGCCTGTCCCGGTCGCGAGCGGGGAGGCTCGCGGCGATGTCGGGTCCTTCGGCTCGCCAGCCGGCAAGGGCGACATGCCGCCTGCCGAGGCAGCCCCACCCTCGCCGCCATATCGCTCACCGGCGGCGGCAGGAGCGACACCTGCGTCCTGCGGGTCCGCCAGCGCGCGGCTGCCGCTCACGCGCCCGAGCTCGGGATCGAACCAGCCGGTGCCGTCCACTGCCGCAGCCGGCATCACCACTGGCAAGGGCGGCTGCAGCATCGCCCGTGCAGGTGGTGGATGACCGATCGTCAACCAGAGCGCGAACGGCGCGACAAGCCGGCACGGAACCTTCCCTCGATCGCGCATCATCGCTGCGGCCTTCTCGCACAAGACCATGCGATGCGCGCCGCCGCCATCGTCGAGACCCAGCCAGACCCCGCCCCCGTCGATGCGTGTGATGCGCTCGGCGCCGACCCGCTCGCCCACCAAGGCCGACCAGGCCCCCGCCTCGGCGTCGAACAGCGCGAGCCCGCGACGGGCGTCGCGCACGATGCCGGCGACGCGCGGCATCGCCGCCGGTTCGCGACCACCGAAATCGGCGCCGAACTCGGTGTCCGTCAGGCCGAGGCCGGCCATCACCACCGGTCCGGGCACGACATCCGGCGCGCCGGGCTCGGGCGGCGACACCGTCAGCCGCGCCGAGAAACTCGCGCCATCGCCCTGCCGCCGTACCTCGATGTCGACCGGCACGACGGCCATCGGCAAGGCGGCGAGCGAACGGACCCAGGCCGCGATTGCCCCGAATCGACCGTCGCCTGCGATGTCGTAGTGCCGCACGCCGCCGGCCGCGACTTCGGCTCCAGCCTGCTGCGCGGGACCGAGCCGGCGAATCCGCAGGCCGCTGTCGTGAGCGCCGACGGCCAGCTGCCAGCCGGGATCGAGCGGTGGCTCGCGCCCGCTCCGCCGGCCCTCGGGCAAGCCCGGCGGCGAAGGCGGGGAACGACTCGCGCGATCGTCCGGCGAGGCCTGCCATGACGCTTCCCCTGGTCGTGATGGCTCCGACTCGATCGGTCTCGAGTCTTGCCGCGAGTCCTGCCGCGGCTCCAGCCGGTGTTCGGCCCGCTCCCGCTGCGCCAGCGCCGCATCGTGCCGGACGCGGGCCCCGGCGAGGCCGCTCCAGTCGCGCTGGCCCGCCACGGTCCACAGCACGCCGAACACGGCCGACGCGACGCCGGCCAGGGCCAGCAGCCGGCGGGCACGGACATGCGGACAGACGCGCACGACGATCGCCCTCATCATCGCCGCCCTCCCCGCACCGTCGCGAGATCAGCGCGGGCCGCTCGCGGCCGCGGCGCCGCGTCGGGCCAGCGGATCCGCACCGCGAACCGGATCGTGCCCGCCGTGCCCCGGCCCGGCTCCCCCTCGACACCGGACATCTCGACGCGCCAGTCGGAGCGCACATCGCGCAGGCGCGCGAGCCAGCGCGACGCGGCCAGCGAATCGCGTGCACGCGCATCGATCCGCACACCGCCCTCGGCTTGCCGCAGCGCGATCAGCATCACCGCGCGATAGTCGAGCCGGTGCAGCACCTCGAACAGGGTGATGGATGCGCAGCAGCGGCCGCGTCAGCTCGGCTGCCGCCGCAGCCCGGGCACGCCGCGTTTCGCGCTCGCGCCCGGCAGCCTCGCCCGCCTGCAGGCGCGGCGCCCAGGCCACCAGTTGCTGCTCGACCGCCTGCCGGCGCGCGTCGATGCGCTTGCGCTCCAGGCCCTGCATCGCGCAGGCCAGCGCGACGCCCGCCACGCCCAGGCCGACGGCGCCCGCCAGCTCGAGCAGCCGCCGGCGCCGCTCGCGACGCGCATCGCGGCGCCGGTACGGCAGCAGGTTGAAGCCGCCGAGCCAGGCACGGCGTCTGACCGGATCGAGCAGCACCGCGCGCGGCGGCTGGAGCGGCACACGCCGCCGCGCGCTCATTCGTACACCCCGCGCAAGGCGAGGCCGAACGCGACAGCGAGCACCGGCGAATGACGCGCGGCGGCGTCGATGTGCGGGTTGCGGCAATAGGGAGCGCATTCGAAGGGTAGCACCAGGCAGCCGAGCGGATCGGCGATCTCGGCGAACATCGCGGGCGGCATGTCGCCCGCCATCGCGAAATGGCCGCCAACGAAGGCACATTCGGCGAGGCCGCGTCCGGCCAGATCGCGCATCAACTCGGCGAGACTCGCGTGCGAGGCGGAAGGCGCGCTCAGGTGCGAGGCCACCGACAGGCCCTCGACGCGCCAGGCATCGACGCCGCCCTCGCCGATCCAGACCGCCACGTAAGGCTCGTCGGGCTCGTTCTCGGCGACGGCGACCTGCCGGATCGCGCGCAGCGCCGCGTGCGGCTCGCCGTCGATGCCCGTCAGCATGAAACCGGCGGCGGCCACTGCGTCAACGCGCAAGTCGATGCGCGCCTGGTCGGTGGAGGCGATCATCAGGCGGCCCGGGTAGAGGATGTCGTTGACGCACCAGTCGATCGCCAGCGAATCGCGAGGCATGCCCGTGCTGCGCTCGGCCTCGGCGTAGACCGCCTGCTCGAGGGCTCCATGCCGCGCGGCAACCGGATCGAGCGTGCTCATCACCACCTCGCGGTAGGACAGCGCCATCGCCGCTGCCATGCCGCGCACCGGCAACCGGCCGCGCACCCGCTGCGCGATCGCCTCGAGCGCGCGCGTGACCTCGGACCAGTCGGCACTCGTCACGTCGTAAGGGGTCGTGAACGGCTCCACCTCGAGCGCCTCGATGCCCAGCGCGTTGTCGCAGCGGCTCACGAAGGCAACGCGCACCGCATCGCGCCCCACGTCGATCCCGGCGGCCACGCGCCGCCCGCTCATGCTCCATCCTCGCCGACTCCTCATCCCGGTCCTCCCGTGCCACGCGTCACGGGCGCGGCCTGCCAAGCATTCTCGGGATCCAGGGCCGGCTCGGGCAGTCGTCCGGATGGCCAATGCGCGGCGCCGATCGCCTCGCCTCGGCCACACCGCGCCGCACCAGGAAGGCGCATAGCGGGCGTTTATAATCGCGGGACTGTTTTCCGGTATGCCTATGCAACCCACCAATCCCATGTTCCCGCCGCCGTCGGCCGCCGAACCGCCCTCGCCTCCGCCGCCGGCTGCCGAACCGCCGCCTCCCCCACCTCCGCCGCCGCGCAAGCGGCCGCTGTGGCTCAAGCTGTTGCTCGGCCTGGTCGGACTGTGCGCCGCGCTGGCGCTGAGCGCGGCCCTGGTGCTCGGCTACGCGCTGGTGGTGGCCTGGCCGAACATGCCCTCGCTAGAGGCGCTGACCGACTACCGGCCGAAGGTCCCGCTACGCATCTACACGGCCGATCACGTGCTGATCGGCGAGTTCGGCGAGGAGCGGCGCGACATCGTCCATATCCAGGACGTCCCCGATTCGCTGAAGAAGGCGATCCTCGCGATCGAGGACGCGCGCTTCTACGAACACGGCGGCGTCGACCTGACCGGCATCGTGCGCGCCGGCGTGGTGGCGCTCACCAACGGCCACGCGACCCAGGGCGCCAGCACCATCACCATGCAGGTGGCACGCAACTTCTTCCTGTCGAGCGAGAAGACCTACACGCGCAAGATCTACGAGATGCTGCTGGCCTATCGCATCGAGCGCGCGCTGACCAAGGATCAGATTCTCGAGGTCTACATGAATCAGATCTATCTCGGCCAGCGCGCCTACGGCTTCGCCAGCGCCGCGCGCGTCTATTTCGGCAAGGACCTCAAGGACCTGACGCTGGCCGAGGCGGCGATGCTGGCCGGGCTGCCCAAGGCGCCCTCGGCCTACAACCCGGTGGTCAATCCGAAGCGCGCCAAGGTCCGCCAGCAGTACATCATGGAGCGCATGCTCGAGCTGAACTTCATCACGCGCGAGCAGTACGACGAGGCGGTCGCCCAGCCGCTGGTGGTGAAGAGCGCGACGCGCGAGTACAGCGTGCACGCCGAGTACATCGCCGAGATGGTGCGCCAGATGATGTATGCGCAGTACAAGGACGAAACCTATACGCGCGGCTTCAACGTGGTGACCACGGTCGATTCGGCCGACCAGACGCTGGCCTACCAGGCGCTGCGCCGCGGCCTGATGGACTACGAGCGCCGTCACGGCTATCGCGGCCCGGAAGCCTTCATCGAACTGCCGGCCGATGCCTCGGAGCGCGAGCAGGCGATCGACGACGCGCTGCTCGACCATCCCGACAACGGCGAGCTGATCGCGGCGGTGGTCACCGATGCGAATCCGAAGCAGGTTCAGGTCAGCTTCGTCGACGGCAGCAGCGCCACGCTCGGCGGCGCCAACCTGCGCTTCGCCGCGGCGTCGCTGGCGGCCAACGCGCAGCCGAACCGGCGCATCCGTCCCGGCGCGATCGTGCGCGTGGCCAAGACCGACAGCGGTGAGTGGGCCATCACCCAGCTGCCGCAGATCGAGGGTGCCTTCCTCTCGATCGTGCCGCAGGACGGCGCGATCCGTTCGCTGGTCGGCGGCTTCGATTTCAACAAGAACAAGTTCAACCACGTCACGCAGGCCTGGCGGCAGCCCGGCTCGAGCTTCAAGCCCTTCATCTACTCGGCCTCGCTCGACAAGGGCCTGGGGCCGGCCACCATCATCAACGACGCCCCGCTGTTCTTCAGCGCCGCCGAGACGGGCGGCCAGCCCTGGGAGCCGAAGAACTACGGCGGCGGCTTCGACGGCCCCGAGCCGATGCGCAACGCGCTGATGCGCTCGCGCAACCTGGTGTCGATCAGGATCCTGAACTACATCGGCACCAAGTACGCGCAGCAGTACATCACGCGCTTCGGCTTCGACGCGGAACGCCACCCGGCCTACCTGCCGATGGCGCTCGGCGCGGGCCTGGTCACGCCGCTGCAGATGGCGGGCGCCTATGCGGTGTTCGCCAACGGCGGCTATCGCGTCAATCCCTACCTGATCGCCGAGGTCACCGACTCGAGCGGCAACGTGGTGGCGCGCGCCCAGCCGCTGGTGGCCGAGCAGAATGCGCCGCGCGCGATCGACGCGCGCAACGCCTACGTGATGAACAGCCTGCTGCTGAGCGTGGCGCAACGCGGCACCGGCGCCAAGACCAACGTGCTCAAGCGCACCGACCTGGGCGGCAAGACCGGCACCACCAACGATTCGCGCGACGCCTGGTTCGCCGGCTACCAGCACACGCTGGCCGCGATCGCCTGGATCGGCTACGACAACCCGCGCAGCCTGGGCGATCGCGAGACCGGCGGCGGCCTGGCCCTGCCGGTGTGGATCGACTACATGGGGCCCTCGCTGAAGAACGTGCCGGCGTATCGCATGTCGATGCCGGACGACGTGACCACCATCGGCGACGAGCTGTACTTCTCCGAGTTCACGCCGGGCCACGGCTTCGTCTCGACGGTCGGCGTCGCGCAGGCCGCCTCGCCGTCGGACGCGTCGATCCCGCATGTGGACGAGCAGGAGCGGCAGGACATCATGAATCTGTTCCAGGGCGGCAACTGAGGCCGTCGCGAGCCGCCCGGAAGCAAAAGAGCGACCTGCGGGTCGCTCTTTTTTCTGTGCGCCCGGCTGGGCGCACACACTTGGAGGTGAAAGTCCTCTACACGCCCGACAAGGGGAAGTGTTAG
>JAYFRU010000053.1:0-11726 GCA_040946965.1 Burkholderia sp.
GTGTGGGGGGGGGGTGGGGGGGGGCGGGGGGGGGGGGGGGGGGGGGGGGGGGGCGGCGGGGGGGGGCGGGGGGGGGGGGGCCCGCCCGGGGCCCCCCCCCGGTCCTGCATTAGCGATACGGCGCGTCGGCGGCCTTGGCGGCCGCGATGTCCTTCTCGTAGCGGTCGCCCACCGCGAGCAGCATTTCCTTGGTGAAATACAGGTCGCCGCGCTTTTCACCGTGGTACTCGAGAATCTGCGTCTCGACGATCGAATCGACCGGGCAGCTTTCCTCGCAGAAGCCGCAGAAGATGCACTTGGTGAGGTCGATGTCGTAGCGCGTGGTGCGGCGCGTGTTGTCGGCGCGCACCTGCGATTCGATGGTGATCGCCATCGCCGGGCACACGGCCTCGCAGAGCTTGCAGGCGATGCAGCGCTCCTCGCCGTTTTCGTAGCGGCGCAGCGCGTGCAGCCCGCGAAAACGCGGCGAGATCGGGGTTTTCTCTTCCGGGAACTGCACCGTGATCTTGCGCTTGAAGGTGTAGCGGCCCGTCATCGCGAGCCCCTTCACCAGTTCGGTGAGGAAGAAGGTCTTAAAGAATTGTTGGATTGCCGTCATGATGGGATCCCCTCTCAATTCCAGATATTCAGCGGCGACATCATCCAGAAGCCGACCACGACCACCCAGATCACGCAGCTCGGCAGGAAGATCTTCCAGCCCAGACGCATGATCTGGTCGTAACGGAAACGCGGGAACGTGGCGCGCACCCAGATGAAGACCGACAACAGCATGAAGATCTTCATCACCAGCCAGATCACGCCCGGGATGAAGTGCAGGAAGCTGAACGGCGCGTCCCAGCCGCCGAGGAACAACGTCGCTGCCAGCGCCGAGATCACGATCATGTTGATGTACTCGGCGAGGAAGAACAGCGCGAAGCCCATCCCCGAGTAATCGACCATGTGGCCGGCCACGATTTCCGATTCGCCTTCCACCACGTCGAACGGATGGCGGTTCGTTTCCGCGATGCCCGAGATGAAGTAGATCACGAACACCGGCAGCAGCGGCAGCCAGTTCCAGGACATGAAGTTGATGCCGTGATGCGCGAAGTAGCCGTGCTGCTGCGAGACCACGATGTCCGAGAAATTCAGGCTGCCGGCCGTCATCAGCACCAGCACCAGGGCGAAGCCCATCGAGATTTCGTAGGACACCATCTGCGCGGCCGCGCGCATCCCGCCGAGGAAGGCGTACTTCGAATTCGAGGCCCAGCCCGCCAGGATCACCGCATAGACGCCGATCGACGAGATCGCCATAGCGTAAAGCAGGCCGGCGTTGACGTTGGCGAGCACCGCGCCGGCCTGGAACGGAATCACCGCCCAGACCGCGAAGGCCGGCACCACCGTCATGACCGGCGCGATCAGGTAGAGCCAGCGGCTGGCCGCGGTCGGCTGGATCACTTCCTTGAGCAGCAGCTTCAGCACGTCGGCGATCGGCTGCAGCAGGCCGCCGGGGCCAACGCGGTTCGGGCCGAGGCGCACGTGCATCCAGCCGATCAGCTTGCGCTCCCAGAGAATCAGGTAGGCGACGCTGAGCAGGATCACCACGCAGACCACCAGGATCCGCACGAGTGCCCAGACGGTCGGCCATGCCGCGCCGAGCAGCTCGGTACCACCCGAATTGATCGTATCGAACAAGCTCATTTACGCCTTCTCCACCACGAGTTCACCGGACAGGCCGCCGAGTGCAGCACCAGCGGGCGTGGCAGCCGACACGCGGACCACCGTTTCGGCCAGGTTCGCGTCACGCACCGCCGGCAGTTGCACCGAGCGTCCGCCCTGGCTGATGCGCACCGCGTCGCCGTTGCTCAGGCCGAGACGGTCGAACAGCGCGGCCGGCAAGCCGGCCGAATGCGCCGCCTTCGCCGCCACCGTCAGGTGCAACGCGCCGGCACGGCGCGCGAGCGGATCGGCGTGATAGATCGGCACGTCGGCCAGGCGTTCGAAGCCGCCGTTGGCCGGCGCGGCCTGGGCCGCGCCGGCCGGCTGCGCGGCGGCGACGTTCGACAGGCGCGAGGACGGTTCGCCATCGCCGAGCGCGGCGAGCCGCACTTCGTCGGAGGTTTCGTATTCGAAATTCGGCAGGCCCAGCAGGCTGCCCAGCACGCGCAGCACCTTCCAGCCCGGGCGCGTATCGCCGAGCGGGCGCACCACGCCGTTGAACGACTGGACACGGCCTTCCGCGTTGACGTAGGTGCCGGCGGTCTCGGTGAACGGCGCGATCGGCAGCAGCACGTCGGCGTACTCGGCGCCGATCTTGAACGGCGACATCACCACCACCATCTCGGCCTGCTCGAGCGCGGCGCGCGCGGCGATCGGATCGGCCGTGTCGAACTCGGGCTCGACGTTGAGCAGCAGGTAGCCCTTGCGCGGCTGCGCGAACGCTTCGCGCGCGTTCAGGCCGCCCTCGCCCGGCAGGGCGCCGACCAAGTGCGCGCCGACCGTGTTGGCGGCTTCGGTCAGGAAGCCGAGCGTGGCGCCACTGTGTTCGGCGATCCATTGCGCGACGGCATGGAGCGGCGCGAACTGCGGATGCCGGACCGCGCCGTTGCCGAGCAGCACCACACGGCGCTCGCCGGTGGCGAGCGCCTTGGCCAGCTGCTGCGCCTCGGCCGAGGGCTCGACACCTGCCAGCGATGCCGGCAAGGCGGCGCCGCTCGCCTGGGCAACCGCAGCGGCAATGCCGGCCAGCGTGTCAAGCCAGGCAGACGGCGCGGCGACGATGCGCTTTGCGGTCGGGATCAGGGCGTCGTCGCCTGTGGCGTGCAACAAGTGGATTTGAGCGCCGGTCTTGGCAGCTTGACGCAGGCGCGCGGCGAACAGCGGGTGATCGCGGCGCAGTGTCGAGCCGATCACGAAGGCGGTATCGACATTGGTCAGGTCGGCGATCGGCATGCCGAGCCACGGCGCCCCGGACACGGGGGCCGAGAAATCGGTCTGGCGCAGCCGGAAGTCGACGTTCGGCACCTTCAGCTCGTGGGCCAGCTGCTTGACGAGGAACAGTTCCTCGACCGTGCTGTGCGGGCTCGCGAGGGCGGCCAGCGCATTGGCGCCGTGATCGGCCGCGATGCCCTTGAGGCCCTTCGCGACGTATTCGAGCGCGGTCTGCCAGTCGGTCTCGAGCCACTCGCCGCCCTGCTTCAGTATCGGCTTGGTCAGGCGATCCTCGCTGTTGAGGCCTTCGTAGGAGAAACGGTCCTTGTCGGAGATCCAGCACTCGTTGACGGCTTCGTTCTCGAGCGGCAACACGCGCATCACGCGATTGTTCTTGACCTGCACCACCAGGTTCGCGCCCGCCGAGTCATGCGGGCTGACCGACTTGCAGCGCGACAGTTCCCAGGTCCGGGCGCTGAAGCGGAACGGCTTGCTCGTGAGCGCGCCGACCGGGCACAGGTCGATCATGTTGCCGGACAGCTCGGAATCGACGGTCTTGCCGACGAAGGTGGTGATTTCCGAGTGCTCGCCGCGGCCCAGCATGCCGAACTCCATCACCCCGGCCACTTCCTCGCCGAAGCGCACGCAGCGCGTGCAGTGGATGCAACGCGACATCTCCTCCATCGAGATCAGCGGGCCGACGTTCTTGTGGAACACCACGCGCTTTTCCTCGCGGTAGCGCGAGGCCGACTTGCCGTAGCCGACCGCTAGATCCTGCAGCTGGCATTCGCCGCCCTGGTCGCAGATCGGGCAGTCGAGCGGGTGGTTGATCAGCAGGAATTCCATCACGGCCTGCTGCGCCTTGACCGCCTTTCCCGAATGCGTGCGCACGATCATCCCGGCCGACACCGGCGTCGCGCAGGCCGGCACGGCCTTCGGCATCTTCTCGACGTCAACAAGACACATGCGGCAGTTCGCCGCAACCGACAGCTTTTTGTGGTAGCAGAAGTGGGGAATATACTTGTCTGCCTTGTGTGCAGCCTGGATCACCATGCTGCCTTCGGGCACCTCGACCGTCTTCCCGTCTATCTCAAGTTCAACCATGATGATGTATGGTCCTTAGTAGCCTTTAGCGCACGCTCGCGCTCTCGCCCGTCGGGGCGCTGATGTTCCGCAATCGGGTTTCGCTTCAGGCCGCTGCGGCGACACTGCCGTGCGAATGCTCGCTGACCATGCAATGCTTGTGCTCGACGTGATACGCGAACTCGTCCCAGTAGTGCTTCAGCATGCCGCGCACCGGCATGGCCGCCGCGTCGCCGAGCGCGCAGATGGTCCGGCCCATGATGTTCTCGGCCACCGAGTTCAGCAGGTCCAGATCCTCGACGCGGCCCTCGCCGTTCTCGATGCGCTTCACGACGCGATAGAGCCAACCTGTGCCTTCTCGGCAGGGCGTGCACTGGCCGCACGATTCCTCATGGTAGAAGTAGGACAGGCGCATCAGCGAACGCACCATGCAGCGCGTCTCGTCCATCACGATCACCGCGCCCGAACCGAGCATCGACCCCGCCTTCGCGATCGAGTCGTAGTCCATGTCGGTCTGCATCATCATCTCGCCAGGAATCACCGGCGCCGACGAACCGCCCGGAATCACGGTCTTCAGCCTGCGGCCGCCGCGCATCCCACCGGCCAGCTCGAGCAGCGCCGCGAACGGCGTGCCGAGCGGCACCTCGTAGTTGCCGGGACGTTCGACATCGCCCGACACCGAGTAGATCTTGGTGCCGCCATTGTTCGGCTTGCCGATCTCGAGGTAGGCCTGGGGGCCGACCGTCAGCAGGAAAGGCACGGCCGCGAAGGTTTCCGCGTTGTTGATGGTGGTCGGCTTGCCGTACACGCCGAAGCTCGCCGGGAAAGGCGGCTTGAAGCGCGGCTGGCCTTTCTTGCCCTC
The DNA here is from genome assembly GCA_040946965.1 of Burkholderia sp. GTDB lineage: Bacteria > Pseudomonadota > Gammaproteobacteria > Burkholderiales > Burkholderiaceae > Burkholderia. The sequence continues at coordinate 4,853 of JAYFRU010000053.1, forward strand.
GAGCGATTCGAGCAGCGCGGTTTCCTCGCCGCACACATAGGCACCGTAGCCATGGTGCGCATGCAGCTGGAACGAGAATTCCGAGCCGAGGATGTTGTTGCCGAGATAACCGGCCGCGCGCGCTTCTTCCAGGGCTTCCTCGAAGCGTCGATAGACCTCGAAGATTTCACCGTGGATGTAGTTGTAGCCGGCCGTGATGCCCATCGCGTAGGCGCCAATCGCCATGCCCTCGATCACCGAGTGCGGGTTCCAGCGCAGGATGTCTCGATCCTTGAACGTGCCCGGCTCGCCTTCGTCCGAGTTGCAGACCAGGTATTTCTGGCCCGGGAACTGGCGCGGCATGAAGCTCCACTTCAGGCCGGTCGGGAAACCCGCGCCGCCACGGCCGCGCAGGCCCGAGGCCTTTACGTCGGCAATCACCTGCTCGGGGGGGATCTTTTCTTCGATGATGCGGCGCAGCTGCTTGTAGCCGCCGCGTGCGACGTAGTCTTCGAGACGCCAGTTCTCGCCGTTCAGGTTGGAGAGAATCAGCGGTTTGATGTGACGATCGTGGAGGGACGTCATTTCGAAAGCTCCTCAAGAAGCTGGTCGATCTTCTCTCGGCTCATGAAGCTGCACATCTTGCGATTGTTGAGCAGCAACACCGGCGCGTCGCCACAGGCGCCGAAACATTCGCCTTCCTTCAGCGAGAACTTGCCGTCGGGCGTGGTTTCGCCGAAATCGATACCGAGCTTCTGCTTCAGATAGTCGGCCGTGGCCTCGGCGCCGCCATGCGGCCCGAGCTGGCACGGAAGATTCGTGCAGAGCGTGAGCTTGTGCTTCCCGACCGGCTTCAGTTCGTACATTGTGTAGAACGTCGCGATCTCCTGCACGGCGACGGCCGGCATGCCGAGATAATCCGCGACGAACTGCATCAGTTCGGGCGACAGCCAGCCGTGCTCGTCCTGAGCGACGGCCAGGGCCGACATCACGGCGGACTGTTTCTGATCGACGGGATATTTCGCAATCACGCGATCGATTTCTTTCAGGCCTTCAGCTGAGATCATTTTCAGACACGACTCTTTCAATTCCTACCGAACGAACAACCTGCCGCAGGGATGCGGGACGGCAAACCTGGCGCTCACTATTGACTGCTTGCGAACACGCACCAGCACGGTGCGCAACGCGAAGCCTTACTGCCCACCGTCCGCTCGACGCGGACGGCGTGACGATCAACGGTCGATTTCGCCGAACACGATGTCCTGCGTACCGATGATCGCGACCGCGTCGGCAATCATGTGGCCGTGCGCCATTTCGTTGAGCGCGGAGAGATGCGCGTAGCCGGGTGCGCGAATCTTGAGCCGGTACGGCTTGTTCGCGCCGTCGGAGACGAGGTAGATGCCGAATTCACCCTTCGGATGTTCCACCGCTGTGTAGGCTTCGCCTTCCGGCACATGAAAACCTTCGGTGAACAGCTTGAAATGGTGAATCAGGTCCTCCATGTTCGACTTCATGTCGACACGTTTGGGCGGCGCAACCTTGTGATTGTCGGTCATCACCGGCCCCGGATTCTTCCGCAGCCACTCAATACACTGTTTCGCGATGCGGCAGGACTGACGCATTTCCTCGACCCGAACCAGATAGCGGTCGTAGCAATCGCCGTTCACGCCGACCGGGATGTCGAAGTCGAGCTTGTCGTAAACCTCGTAGGGCTGCTTCTTGCGCAAGTCCCACTCGACACCGGAACCGCGCAGCATCGCACCCGTCAGGCCAAGCTGGAGCGCGCGCTCGGGGCTCACCACGCCGATCCCGACCAGGCGCTGCTTCCAGATCCGGTTGTCGGTCAGCAGGGTTTCGTATTCGTCCACGCATTTCGGAAACCGCGTGAAGAAATCGTCGATGAAATCGAGCACCGAACCCTGGCGCGCCTCGTTCATCTTCTCGAGTGCCTTGGCATTGCGAATCTTCGACGCCTTGTATTGCGGCATGACGTCAGGCAGGTCGCGGTAGACGCCGCCGGGCCGGTAGTAGGCGGCGTGCATGCGCGCGCCCGACACTGCCTCGTAGACATCCATCAGGTCCTCGCGCTCGCGGAACGCATAGAGGAACACCGCCATCGCGCCTACGTCGAGGCCGTGCGAGCCGATCCACATCAGGTGGTTCAGCACGCGGGTAATTTCGTCGAACAGGACGCGGATGTATTTCGCGCGCTCCGGCACCTCGATACCGAGCAGTTTCTCGATCGCGAGCACGTAGCCGTGTTCGTTGACCATCATCGACACGTAGTCGAGACGATCCATGTACGGCACCGACTGGATGAAGGTCTTGTTCTCGGCGAGCTTCTCGGTGGCTCGGTGCAGCAGGCCGATGTGCGGATCGGCGCGCTGGATCACCTCGCCGTCGAGCTCGAGCACGAGGCGCAGCACACCGTGCGCGGCCGGGTGCTGGGGACCGAAGTTGAGCGTGTAGTTCTTGATGTCAGCCATGCCGCCCTCTCAATGTTTCAGGCCGCCGTAGCGATCCTCGCGGATCACGCGCGGCGTGATTTCTCGGGGCTCGATCGTCACCGGCTGGTAGACGACGCGCTTTTCCTCCGGGTCGTAACGCATTTCGACGTAACCCGACAGCGGGAAGTCCTTGCGGAACGGATGGCCGATGAAGCCGTAGTCGGTGAGGATGCGGCGCAGGTCCGGGTGACCTTCGAAGACGATACCGAACAGGTCGAAGGCCTCGCGCTCGTACCAGTTGGCCGAACTCCAGATCTCCACCATCGAGGCGAGGATCGGCAGGTCGTCGTCGGGCGCGAACACACGCAGACGCAGGCGCCAGTTGTTGGTGATCGACAGCAGTTGCAGCACCGCCGCGAAACGGGGGCCGTCGTAGGCGCCGTCGCCGTAGGTATGGTAGTCGACGCCGCAGAGGTCGATCAGCTGTTCGAAGCCGAGCTTGCGGTCGTCGCGCAACAGGGTGGCCACCTCGACATAGTCGCGCGCACGCACCACCAGGGTCAGCTCGCCGATCGCTTCGGTCAAGCTGACCACGCGCTCACCGAGCGCGGCCTCGAGGTTGGCTTTCAGGGTCTCGATTTTGCTTGCCATATTGTGGGTGCTCAGGACTTTATTGACGGGCAATGGTGCTGGTCCGGCGGATCTTCGCTTGCAGCTGGATCACTCCATAGACAAGCGCCTCGGCAGTCGGCGGACACCCTGGCACGTAGACGTCGACGGGCACGATACGATCGCAGCCGCGCACGACGGAATAGGAATAGTGATAGTAGCCGCCGCCATTGGCGCACGACCCCATCGAGATCACCCAGCGCGGCTCGGCCATCTGCTCGTAGACGCGGCGCAGCGCCGGTGCCATCTTGTTGCAGAGCGTGCCGGCGACGATCATCACGTCGGACTGGCGCGGACTCGGACGGAACACCACGCCGAAACGGTCGAGGTCGTAACGGGCCGCGCCCGCGTGCATCATCTCGACCGCGCAGCATGCGAGACCGAACGTCATCGGCCACAGCGAGCCGGTGCGCGTCCAGTTGATCAGTTTGTCAGCCGTGGTGGTGACAAACCCTTCCTTCAAGACCCCTTCGATACTCATTGCTTTCCACTCCTGACAGGCGGCGGAGAGTGGCCGCCTCACGCAAACCGGTGACAAATCCGCCCGTTACTCCCAGTCGAGGCCGCCTTTTCTCCAGATGTAGGCGAAGCCGAACAGGAATTCGAGCAGGAAGATCATCATGGCCATGAAGCCTGGCCAGCCGATGTCGCGGAAGGCGACACCCCATGGAAAGAGGAAAGCGGTTTCGAGATCGAAGATGATGAACAGGATGGCGACGAGGTAATAGCGCACGTCGAACTTCATGCGCGCGTCCTCGAAGGCCTCGAAACCGCACTCGTATGGTGAGTTCTTTTCGCTGTTAGGCTTGTTGGGACCGAGGACCTTGCCAATGCCGACCAATGCCACGCCCAAACCAACGCCCACGATGAGGAACAGCAAGACGGGGTAATAGGCAGCGAGGTTCAAGGCAATCCTCTATCGGTTAGTTCTGATCGTTCCAGAGCATATCACCTTCCGGACAAAGGGTCATTTCGGACTGCGCGCTATTCGATGACAACGCAAACTGGCGCCTGAAATGAAAAATGCCAGCCGCTTGGAAGCTGGCTGGCATTGCGGAATCTTGGTGCCGACGGCGAGACTCGAACTCGCACAGCTTTCGCCACTACCCCCTCAAGATAGCGTGTCTACCAATTTCACCACGTCGGCACTACGGCAATTCGGGAAGTACTGCTTGTTTCCCGCGAATCGCTTTAGCCTTGAATTCTAACCTTTTTCCTTCTCGCTGATCAACTAGTATCGAGCGCTTTTTGAATTTTTATTTCGGGACGTCCTGCCCCGAACTCGAGGCAGCCGCAGGCGCGGATGCCGAAGGCGCCGATGCTGCGGCGGCCTGCGAGCCCGCGCCGGCCGAAGCCGGCGCACTGGCCGCGCCGAGCAGACCGATCGACGGTGCCGACTTGTAGGAGCCGAGGTAGGTCAGCGCCAGGGTGGCGATGAAAAATATTGTTGCGAGAATCGCAGTGGTACGCGACAGGAAGTTCGCCGAGCCGGTCGCGCCGAACAGGCTGCCCGACGCGCCGCTGCCAAAGGCCGCACCCATGTCGGCACCCTTGCCATGCTGGAGCAGCACCAGGCCGATCACGCCGAGCGCAGACAGGATCTGCACCACGATCATCAAAACTTTCAGAAAGGACATCTCATTCACCCGAATTGTGGGACGCTGCGCGCCTCTCGCGCGGCCCCGGATTCACAAGCCGACGGACCAAGCCGCGCGCTTACTTCGCCGCGCGGCAGATCGCCAGGAAATCATTGCTCTTGAGCGACGCGCCGCCGATCAGGCCGCCGTCGATGTCCGGCTGGCCGAACAGTTCGGCCGCATTGTCCGGCTTCACGCTGCCGCCGTACAGCACCGATACCTGCTCGACACCCTTGGCGACCAGGCGCGAACGCAGGAAGGCGTGCACCTGCTGTGCCTGCTCCGAACTCGCGCTCTTGCCGGTGCCGATCGCCCAGACCGGCTCGTAGGCCACCACGATGCGCGCCGCCTCCTCGGCCGACAGCAGCGCGAGCACGGCGTCGAGCTGCGCGCCGACCACCTGCTCGGTCGCACTCGACTCGCGCTCGGCCAGCGTCTCGCCGACGCAGACGATCGGTGTCAGGCCGGCCGCCAGCGCGCGTTGCGCCTTCACGGCGACCAGGTCGCTCGATTCGCCGTGGTAGGTGCGACGCTCCGAATGGCCGACGAGCACGTACTTCGCGCCGAACTCGACGATCATCGCCGCGGCGACCTCACCCGTGTAGGCGCCCTGCTCGTGCGCCGACACGTCCTGCGAACCCGCCGCGACGCAGCTGCCCTGGAGCAGATCGCCCGCCTGGGCCAGATACGGGAACGGCACGCACACCCCGATCTCGACACCGGCCTGCACGTCCTTCGCGCCCTCGAGCACTTCGTTGAGCAGCGCGCGATTGCCGTCGAGACGGCCGTGCATCTTCCAGTTACCGACTACCCGCTTCACTCGTTGTGTGGACATCGTCTCTCGTATCTCGAACTGAATCCGAACTGATGAATCTCATCAAGGCCGCACCGCCTCAGCGTCCGCCATATCCAGGATGGCCCTGACGAGCACAGCAAACCTGCGATTCTACTTCGGCGCGCAAGAACCGGTCAAACCTCGAATGTCAAGCGCTCGCGCCCCATTCGAGCACGATCTTGCCGACGTGCTCGCTGCTTTCCATCAGCGCATGGGCTTGCGCGGCCTCGGCCGCCGGCAGCACGCAATGAATCACCGGCCGCACGGCGCCAGCCTCGATCAGCGGCCAGACGATTTCCTTCAGTTGCGCGGCGATCCGGGCCTTGAACTCGACCGGGCGCGGACGCAGCGTCGCCCCCGTGATGGTGAGCCGCCGGCGCAGGATCTCGCCGAGGCTGACCTCGGCCCTGGCGCCGCCGAGCAGCGCGATCACCACCAGCCGGCCGCCATCCGCGAGCGCGCTCAGCTCGCGCGGCACATAGGGGCCGGCCACCATGTCCAGGATCACGTCCACGCCGCGATCGTTGGTCAGCGACTTCACGACGTCGACGAAATCCTCGTTCCGGTAATGGATCGCGCGTTCGGCGCCGAGCGCCTCGCAGACCCGGCATTTTTCGTCGGTGCCGGCGGTCGCGAACACGCGAAAACCGAGCGCATGCGCGATCTGAATCGCCGTCACGCCGATCCCGCTCGAGCCGCCCTGCACCAGCAGCGTCTCCTGCTCGCCGCCCTCGCCACGGCCGAGCCCGGCACGATCGAACACATTGCTCCAGACCGTGAAGAAAGTTTCGGGCAGCGAAGCGGCCTCGACATCGCTCAGGCCCGCCGGCACCGGCAGGCACTGCGCGAGCGGCGCCGTCGCATACTCCGCGTAGCCCCCGCCCGTGAGCAAGGCGCATACGCGATCGCCGAGCTTCAGCCCGAACGGGTTCGCGACGCCGTCGCCGAATTCACCGTCGACGATCTCGCCCGCCACCTCCAGCCCGGGCAGGTCCGCCGCGCCGGCCGGCGGCGCATAGGCGCCCTTGCGCTGAAACACGTCCGGCCGGTTGATACCGGAGGCGGCCACCTTGATGAGCACTTCGCCGCGTTTCGGATCGGGCCGGGGCCGCTCGACGAGCTTGAGCACGTCGGGTGCGCCGAACTCGGTGATTTCGATCACTTTCATTTGCGTCGCTCCAAGATAGGGACGGGCCTGCGCCGATTCACGACGCAAGCCCATCCATCCTGCAATCGAGTAGGGGACGGGGTTACCCCCGTCGCCCTCTCACACCACCGTACGTGCGGTTCCGCATACGGCGGTTCAT
>JAYFRU010000054.1:0-11709 GCA_040946965.1 Burkholderia sp.
TGTTAACAGAGCCACCCTCGGAGACTGTTGCGCGTAAACGTCAGCATGTCGCGGCCGGATTTATGCAACAACGCCTTCGAAAGCAAACAATTTGATGTTTTCGGATTAAAAGTGTTTATGTTGATGAATCAAGCGCTTAGAAGCGTGTAATGACTTCTTCGGCGGGAAATCCGGCATTGTGTAACGATTTCCAATCCGAATTGCCATGGCAGATGCCGGCAACCCCCTCACTCCACCGTCACCGACTTCGCCAGATTCCGCGGTTTATCCACATCCGTCCCGCGCGCACAGGCCGTGTGATAAGCCAGCAACTGCAGCGGCACCACATGCAGGATCGGCGACAAGGGCCCGTAATGCTCCGGCATCCGGATCACATGCAGTCCATCGTCATTGACGATATGCGTATCCGCATCGGCGAACACATAAAGCTCGCCGCCGCGCGCCCGCACTGCCTGCATGTTCGACTTCAGCTTCTCCAGCAGCGTGTCATTCGGCGCCACCGTCACCACCGGCATCGCCTCCGTCACCAGCGCCAGCGGCCCATGCTTCAACTCCCCGGCCGGATACGCTTCCGCGTGGATATACGAAATCTCCTTCAGCTTCAGCGCCCCTTCCAGCGCGATCGGGTAATGCAGCCCGCGCCCGAGGAACAGCGCGTTCTCCTTGCGCGAGAACTCCTCCGACCACGCGATGATCTGCGGCTCCAGCGCCAGCACGCTGTTCAGCGCGGCCGGCAGGTGGCGCAGCTGGCGGATGTAGTCGGCTTCACGCGTCGCGTCCACATGCCCGCGCACCTTGCCCAAGGTCGCGGCCAGCAGGAACAGTGCCACCAACTGCGTGGTGAAGGCCTTGGTCGATGCCACCCCGATCTCGGTGCCGGCGCGCGTCAGGAACTGCAACGCGGTCTGGCGCACCATCGCGCTGGTCGCGACGTTGCAGACCGCCAGCGTGTGCTGGTGGCCCAGCGCCTGCGCATGCTTGAGCGCGGCCAGCGTGTCGGCGGTCTCGCCCGATTGCGAGATCACCACCACCAGCGCGCGCGGATTCGGCACCGAGTCGCGGTAGCGATACTCGCTGGCGATCTCCACCTGGGTGGGGATCTTCGCGATCGATTCGAGCCAGTACTTCGCCGTCATGCCCGAGTAGTAGCTCGTGCCGCAGGCGAGGATCAGCAGGCTGTCGATTTCCTTGAAGGTGGCTGCGGCAGCGTCGCCGAACAGCGAAGGCTCGAAGGCCTCGACGGGAGGAATCGTGTCGCCGATCGCGCGCGGCTGCTCGAAGATTTCCCTCTGCATGAAGTGGCGATACGGGCCCAGCTCGACCGCGCCGCCGTAGGCGCTCACCACGCGGATCTCGCGCTCGGCGTGCGCGCCGTTGCGGTCGACGATCTTCACGCCGTCCAGCGACAGCTCGCAGACGTCGCCTTCCTCGAGGAAGGTGTAGCGGTCGGTGCTGCCGGCCAGCGCGAGCGCGTCGGAAGCCAGGAAGTTCTCGCCCTCGCCGAAGCCCGCCACCAGCGGCGAGCCTTGCCGCGCGCCTACCACGGTGTTCGGCTGGTCCTTGTGGATCACCGCGATCGCGTAGGCGCCGTGCAGTTGCGCGACGGCCTCGCGCACGGCGGCGAACAGGTCGCCGCGATAGAGGCTGTGCACCAGGTGGGCGATCACCTCGGTATCGGTCTGCGAGACGAACTCGTAACCCTTGGCACGCAGCCCTTCGCGCAGCGCCTCGTAGTTCTCGATGATGCCGTTGTGCACCAGGGCCACTGCGTCCGACGAGAAGATCGGGTGCGCATTGTGGGTGACCGGTGCGCCGTGCGTAGCCCAGCGCGTGTGCGAGATGCCGGTCACGCCCTCGAGCTGCGTCTCGCGCACCTGGGCGTCGAGATCGGCCACGCGGGCCACGCTGCGTGCGCGCTTGGGCGCGCCGTTCTCTAGCACGGCCACGCCGCACGAGTCGTAACCGCGGTATTCCAGCCGGCGCAGACCTTCGATCAGCACCGGAACGATGTTACGTTGCGCAACTGCGCCGACAATGCCGCACATGGCGATCGATCCTCCGAAATGAGGAAGGCGCAACCCGTATGCGCCTTCGAAACTGTTCAAACCCGTCGTGGCCGTTGCGATTGCGGCAACGGCTCGATTCCTCAGCCCTTCTTCTTAGTCGGGCGCACGTAGCCGGATTTCTCCGTCTGCGTCTTGTCGTTGAGCACCAGCTGGCCGTCGGCCACGTCCTTCCAGACGGTGGTGCCGGCCGCGATCGTGACGCCCTTGCCCACCCGTACCGGCGCGACCAGCTGCGTATCGGAGCCGACGAACACGTCGTCCTCGATCACGGTGCGGAACTTGTTCGCACCGTCGTAGTTGCAGGTGATGGTGCCGGCGCCGATGTTCACGCGCGCGCCGATGTCGGCGTCGCCGATGTAGGTGAGATGGTTGGCCTTCGAGCCCTGGCCGAGCACCGCGTTCTTGACCTCGACGAAGTTGCCGACATGCGCTTCGTCGCCGAGCGAGGCACCGGGGCGCAGCCGCGCATAGGGGCCCACCACCGCCTGCGCGCCCACCAGCGCGCCGTCCAGGTGCGAGAAGGCGTCGATGCGCGCGCCTGCGCCTACCTTGGCATTGCGGATCACGCAGTTCGCGCCGATCGTCACGCCGTCGGCCAGCACCACCTCGCCCTTGAACACGCAGTTCACGTCGATCGAGACGTCGCGGCCGCAGGCGAGCGAGCCGCGGATGTCGATGCGCGCCGGATCGGCCAGCGTCACGCCGCCCACCAGCAAGGCCTCGGCCTGGTTGCGCTGGTGGATCCGCTCGAGCTCGGCGAGCTGCGCCTTGCTGTTTACGCCCAGCGTCTCCCATTCCTCGTCGGGCTGGGTGGTGACCACCTCGAAGCCGGCCTCGATGGCCTGCTCGACCACGTCGGTCAGGTAGTACTCGCCCTGGGCATTGTCGCTGCCGAGCGCGCCGAGCCACATCGCCAGCTGGGCGGTGGGCGTGACGACGATGCCGGTGTTGATCTCGGCGATCTTGAGCTGCTCGTGCGAGGCGTCCTTCTGCTCGACGATGCGCGTCACGCTGCCGGCGGCATCGCGCACGATGCGGCCGTAGCCGCTCGGATCATCCAGCGTGACGGTCAGGATCCCGTAGCGCGCGCCGGTGGCGGCCTCGGTCAGGCGCTTGAGGGTGCTCGCGCGCGTGAGCGGCACGTCGCCGTACAGCACCAGGGTCGGTTGGGCGGGGTCGAGCAAGGGCAGTGCCTGGCGTACCGCGTGGCCGGTGCCGAGCTGCTGTTCCTGCAGCGCGAACTGCACGTCGGGCGCGGCCACCGCAGCCTGCACCGCCTCGGCGCCATGGCCGACCACCACCACCAGGCGCGAGGGCGCGAGCGAGCGGGCAGTATCGATGACGTGGGAGAGGAGCGGCTTGCCGGCCAGGGGATGGAGCACTTTCGGCAGCGCGGAACGCATGCGCTTGCCGGTGCCTGCCGCCAAAATCACGATATTCATGGCGCCAGCGTGTCGGGAGAGTTTGGAGTTGCGGATTCTAGCATGCAGGGGAGCCTGCCGGCAGGGGCCCCGGCGCCCCGATTTTCGGTGGAAAGGCCCGCCGGGCGGGCCTTCCACGAACTTGTGAGCGCTTGTTACAGGTCGTCGAACTGGACGATCGAGATCGGCTGGCCGTCGCCCTTGCCGGAGCCAGCCTCGGTGCCGCAAGGGTCCTCGTCGAAGGCGATGTCGCCGGCCGGATCGGCCGCGCCGATGGCGCGCAGGTCCTTGAATGGGAACAGGGTAGTGTCCATCAGGTGCGAGGGCACCACCTTGGCCAGCGCGTTGAACATGTTGTCGACCCGGCCGGGGAAGCGCTTGTCCCAGTCGCGGATCAGCGCCTTTATCTCGGCGCGCTTCAGGTTAGGCTGGCTGCCGCAGAGGTTGCAGGGGATGATCGGGAATTCGCGCAGCTCGGCGTACTTCTCGAGGTCCGTTTCCTTCACGTAGGCGAGCGGACGGATCACCACGTTCTTGCCGTCGTCGGACTGCAGCTTTGGCGGCATGCCCTTGAGCTTGCCGCCGTAGAACATGTTGAGCAGCAGGGTCTGCACAATGTCGTCGCGATGATGGCCGAGCGCGATCTTGGTCGCGCTGAGTTCGCCGGCCACGCGGTAGAGGATGCCGCGACGCAGTCGCGAGCACAGCGAGCAGGTGGTCTTGCCCTCGGGCACCAGCCGCTTGACGATGCTGTAGGTGTCCTGGTTCTCGATATGGAACGGGATGCCGACCTGCTTCAGGTACTCGGGCAGCACGTGCTCGGGGAAGCCCGGCTGCTTCTGGTCGAGGTTGACGGCGACGATCTCGAAGTCGATCGGGGCGCGCTCGCGCAGGCGCAGCAGCACGTCGAGCATCGCGTAGCTGTCCTTGCCGCCCGACAGGCAGACCATCACCTTGTCGCCCTGCTCGATCATGTTGTAGTCGCCGATCGCCTGGCCGACCTGGCGCGCGATGCGCTTGAACAGCTTGTTGTTCTCGTAGGCTTCCTTCTGCTCGCGGCGCGTCAGCGCGCGGCGGCCGGCTTCGGCCTCGACCTCGACGGCCTCGTGTTGTGCGGGGGTATGGGGCGCATTCATGCTCGCTCCTCGTCCTTGATGCGAAAGACCTCGACGCCCACTGCGTCGCAATCGGGGTAGACGTCCGGTTTCTCGGTGGAGACGCGCACCGCGCGCACGGCTTGGTGCGCGAGCAGGCGCGCGGCGATCGCGTCGACCAGCGTTTCCTGCAGGTGGATATGGCCGCTCGCGATGCAATGCGCGACGGCCTGCTTCATCAGATCGTAGTCGATCACCTCGCGCAGCTTGTCCTTGAGCGGGGTGGTCAGGGCGAGCGGCACGAACACGTCGATGTTGATCACGACACGCTGTTCGCCACGCTTCTCGTGCTCGAACGCGCCGATACGCATGGAGACCTCGTGGTCACGCAGGTAGAGCCTGCGGCAGTCGGCGAGCCTGGGGTGCAGGAGGGCGGAAAACATGGTCGGTCCAGTCAAGTTGGCGTGCGAACACGCGAAATGGCGCGCTCGGCGCGCCGGTCGTCAGGCTTGGCCAGATATTCGGGCGGGGCGAGATGCTCGCCGCCGTCCACGCTCAGCGTGGCGCCCGTCACGCCCGGCGCGTCGGCCAGGTAGCAGGCGGCCGCCGCCAGTTCGTCGGCATGCGGGGCGCGCCCGCGCACCAGCGCCGCGACCCGCACCTTCGGCGCCAGCGCCAGCGCCTGGGCGGCCGTCGCGCGATGCAGCGCGGCCTGCGCCAGCGCATGCGAGAGCCGCTGGGGGGCGGGATGGTACAGCGCGTCGTCGAGCAGGTGGATCAGCACCGCGCGTTGCGTCTCGTCCTCGCGCGCGGCCTCGGGCGTCGCCTCGGCCAGCGTGCGGCCCAGCACCACCGGCGCGGCCACGTGGCGGGCCACCGAGGCCAGCAGCGAGGCGTAGCCGGCGCTGGTGGCGTCGTCGGCCGGGGCCGGATCGCCGTGACAGACCACGCAGCGGGGCCGGCCGAGCGCCGCGCTGCAGGCCGGCACCAGGGCCGCCGCGCCGGGTTCGCTCGACAGGTCGGCCACCAGCACGGCGGCGCGGCGGCCCAGCGCCTCGACCTCGGCGGCCAGCGCCTGGGCGGCCGGGCGGGCCACTTCGTCGTCGATGGCCAGCGCCACCTGCCAGCCGTGGCGGGCGAAGGCGAGCGCCAGCGCGCGGCCGATCTCGCCCTGGCCGTCGGCGCGGGCGGCGCCCGTGATCAGCGCGACGCGCGCGCCGGGGTCCGGGCGGACGGTGCTGCCGACAGGCCTTGCGGCGGAATCGCTCATTTACAATGCCGGGATGAACCCGAAAGCTCACGAACCCGCCAGTTTACCTGTTCCTGGCCCGGACGCGCTCGCGCAGTCGGAAACGCTGTCCGCCTCGCTGCGCGCCGAGATCGCGGCCTCGGGCGGGTGGGTGCCGTTTTCGCGCTTCATGGAACGCGCGCTCTACGCGCCGGGCCTGGGCTACTACAGCGGCGGCGCGCGCAAGTTCGGCCGGCGCGGCGAGGACGGCAGCGATTTCGTCACGGCCCCGGAGCTCTCGCCGCTGTTCGCGCAGACCCTGGCGCGGCCGCTGGCCGAGGCGCTCGAGGCGAGCGGCACGCGGCGCCTGATGGAATTCGGCGCCGGCACCGGCAAGCTGGCGGCCTACCTGCTGGCGGGGCTCGACGCGCTGGGCGCGGTGTCCGAGCGCTACGAGATCGTCGAGTTGTCGGGAGAACTGCGCGAGCGCCAGCGCGCCACGCTGGCGGCCGAGCTGCCGGCGCCGCTGGCGAGCCGCGTGCACTGGCTCGACGCCTTGCCGGAGCGCTTCGAGGGCGTGGTGGTCGGCAACGAGGTGCTCGACGCAATGCCGGTGCGGCTGGTGCTGCGCGGCGAGACGGGCTGGCGCGAGCGCGGCGTGGCGGTCGATGCCGCGCGCGCCTTCGTGTTCGAGGATCGGCCCCTGCTCGACTCCGCCGGCATCCCGGCGCTGGCGGCGCTCGACGCGCTCGAGCTGCCGGAAGGCTATCTGAGCGAGATCCACGAAGCCGCGCGCGCCTTCACGGGCACCGTCTGCCGCATGCTCGCGCGCGGCGCGGCCTTCTTCATCGACTACGGCTTCCCGGCCGGCGAGTACTACCACCCGCAGCGCGCCGAGGGCACCCTGATGTGCCATTACCGGCACCGCGCGCACGGCGACCCCTTCGTCTGGCCCGGGCTGCAGGACATCACCGCGCACGTGGAGTTCTCCGGCATCCACGAGGCCGCCGTGGCGGCCGGCGCCGAGCTGCTCGGCTATACCTCGCAAGGGCGCTTCCTGCTCAATGCCGGCATCACCGAGGTGCTGGCCGAGATCGATTCGGCCGACGGCGCGCGCTTCCTGCCGGCCGCCAGCGCGGTGCAGAAGCTGATCGCCGAATCGGAGATGGGGGAGCTGTTCAAGGTGATCGCCTTCGGGCGCGGCATCGACGGCGGCCTCGAGGCGTTCGCGCGCGGCGAACGCTCGCACGCGCTCTAGGAGGCGAGACGGCCATGTTCCGCTGGTTACTGGTGTCCTTCGTGGCGGTGATGGTGCTGGTGCGCAGCTGGCCCTGGCTGTCGAAGCTCGGCGTCGGGCGCCTGCCCGGCGATGTCACGATCCGGATCGGCTCGCGTGCCTATCCGTTTCCCTTCATGTCGACGCTGGTGCTGATGGCGATCATCTCGGTGATCGCGAAGCTCTGGTGACGCGACGCGACGCTACGCTCGAGTCCGCGTCGCGCCCCATGGCGACGCGCGACCGGCTGCTCATCCTCCCTTCGATCAATGCGATAGCTCGCCGACGATGCGCCTGACCAGCGCTTCCGCGTCGTCGAGCGCCTCGCGTTCGCTCGCGCGCACGCTGTCCGCCTCGTACTCGATGTTGTCGGGCGAGTCGCCGTCCGAGCGGGACAGGATCACGTAGCTGCGGAAGCGGCCCCCCTGCGCCGCGCGCGTATAGGCGTTCGCCGTATAGCTGCGGGACGTCATGCGGATGCCGTTCATGCAGGTTTCCCGGAAAGTGGGACGCTTCATCCTAGCATCGCTCGCGCGGCGCTGCCGTGACGCGCGTTGGGGGCGCGAACGAAGTGGCGTGGGCTGGCGGGGCGGACTGGGGAGATTGATGAAAAGCCTCGCTGGGTAAGGAATATGAGACGGCGGGCGTGCTTTGGAAAGGGCCGGAAGACGAGCCGGGCGGCGGCCTGAAACGTGCCGGCAGCGCGGGCCGGCCGATGAGCGCGAAGGGCGATGGATGGGGCCGGAACCTCCCGGTTCCGGCCGTTGCCGCGATCAGGCGTGCGAGGCGGCTCAGCCGGCCAGCAGCGCGTTCACTTCCTCGAGCGTCGGCGCATGCGCGCCGGTATGACGGCAGGCGGCGGCGCCGGAGGCCAGCGCGAAGGCCAGGTGCTCGGGCCAGGCGCGTTGCGGCTCGGTCATCAGGCTGACCAGCAGGCCGCCGATCGAGGCGTCGCCGGCGCCCACCGTGTCGGCCACCTCGACGCGCGGCGGCCGCGCCTCGAACACCGCGTCGCCGGCATACAGCGTGGCGGCATCCGAGCCGCGCGTGACCAGCAGCGTAGCGGCCGGGTTGAGCTCGCGCAGCTCGGCGATCGTCTCGGCCTCGCTGCTGGCGAACAGGTGGCGGAGGTCCTCGTCCGACACCTTCACCAGGTCGGCGAGCTTCACCATCTTCTCCAGCGTCGGGCGGTAGGCCGCCGTCATCGGGTTGCGGTAGTTCGGATCGAAGCTGATCTTCACGCCGCGCTCGCGCAGGCTGGCGGCCAGCGCGATCAGGGTGCCGGTCAGCGGTTCGCGCACCAGGCTGATGCAGCCGAAGTGCGCCCATTGCAGCGGCGCTTCCCAGCCGGCGGGCAGCGCGGCCGGATCGAAGGCCAGGTCCGCGCTGTTCTCGCCGATGAAGAAGTAGGAGGGCGGCTGCGTCTCGTGGACGATGGCCAGCAGCGGCGGACGATCGACGCGCTGCAGGAAGCGCAGGTCGAGGCCGGCCGCCTCGCTCTCGCGCCACAGCACCTCGGAGAAACAGTCCTGCCCGAGCGAGCCGACCGCAGCGCTGGACACGCCCAGGCGCGCCACCGCGCGCGCCACGTTCCAGCCGGCACCGCCGGGCACCGAGGTCCATTGCGCGGCGCCGTGGCGGACCATATCGGTCAGGATGTCGCCGGCCGACACGAAATGCGGGAAGTTGGCGCTGCGGGTCATGCGTGTTCCTTGCGGTGCGGGATGGCCTGGCCGAGCGTGCCGTCGGCGCCGGGCAGCGCGTTGAGCACTTCGTAGCAGGCACCCATGGTGTGATAGTCGGTCTTGCCGGCGGGGCTCTTCTCGTCGCTGTACTTGCGGTTGTCGCAGGTCAGGATGCGGTACCAGGCGCCGTAGCGATGGTCGACGAAGTGCTGCCAGCTGTAGCGCCAGATCTCGTCGTAGCAATCCCAGAAGCGCTCGCTGCCGGTGCGCGCGCCGAGCAGGGCGGCCGCCGCGAAGGTCTCGGCCTGCACCCAGAAATACTTGTCGTGGTCGCACACCGTGTAGTCGGGGCCGAAGCCGTAGACCAGGCCGCCGTGCTCGCTGTCCCAGGCATGCGCGAAGGCGGCGTCGAACAGCTCGATCGCGCGCGGCAGCAGCCAGTCGAGCGGGCGGTGTCGATCCAGGATCAGCAGCAGCTTGGCCCACTCGGTCTGGTGGCCGGGCTGGAAGCCCCAGGGGCGGAAGATGTTGGTGCTGTCTTCCTTGTTGTATTTCCAGTCGATCGACCAGTCGGCGTGATAATGCTCCCACACCAGGTTCTGCGACAGCGCCGCCTGGCGCTGCGTGATGTTGGACGCCACCAGCTCGGCGCGGTCGAGGTAATGCACCTCGCCGGTGGCCTCGTAGGCGGCCAGCAGCGCCTCGGTGGTGTGCATGTTGGCGTTCTGGCCGCGATGGCTCGAGACCTGCCAGTCGGCGGTCGCGTCGTCCTCGTAGAGGCCGCCCTCGGCATCCCAGAAGCGCTTTTCCATCAGCGCGTAGGTGTGCTCGACCAGCTCGCGCCCTTCCTCGACGCCGGCCATTGCCGCATGCGCGCCGGCCAGCAGCACGAAGGCCAGGCCGTAGCAGTGGCGGGTGCCGTCGCGGGTGGCGACCTTGCGGCCGTCGCGCCATTCCAGTTCCCAGTCGTAGCCCTCGAGCACCGGGTCCCAGTGCGCCTCGCGCAGGAAGCGCAGGCCGTGGCGCACGTAGTCGAGATGCTGGGCGTCGCCGAACTGGCGATAGGCCATCGCGTAGTTGAAGACGAAGCGGCAGCTGCTGACCAGGTGGCGCGTGCTGCGCTCGTAGATCGAGCCGTCGTCGCGGAAGAAATGGAAGAAGCCGCCCGTCGGATCGTAGACCGTCGGCGCGTAGAAGTGCAGCGTGTGCCGCACGTGCTCGAGCAGGAAATCGGCGTCGCGGAAGTTCGCGACGGGCGGCGCCGGCAGGTCCGGTGCGGCGGGCGAGGCAGGGTTTGTCATGAGGCGATTACCGGGGTGAGGATGCGCGGCGCGGGCGCCGCCACGGAACTGCTCGCGCGCTCGATCAACCGCACGGGCAGGCGAATTTCGGTCTGGTCGGGCGTGTCGGCCAGCAGCAGCTCGACGCTGCGGCGGCCGAGCGCTTCCTTGTCGACCGCCAGGGTGGTCAGCGGCGGTGCCGCGTGGGTCGCGCCGAGGATGTCGTCGAAGCCGACGAAGGCCACGTCATCGGGCACCTGCAGCCCGCGTGCCAGGCACATGTGCATCGCCGCCAGCGCGGCCGCGTCGTTGAAGGCGAACACCGCGTCGGGGCGCGGGCCGCCCGCGTCGAGCATGCGTTCCATCGCGCGCGCGGCGCCGGTGTCGGGGGCGAGGCCGGCGTCGATGGTCACTTCCAGCGAGGGGTCGAACAGCAGCCCCGCCTCGAAGAAGGCGCGGCGAAAGCCGAGCGCGCGCTGCGCGATGCTGTGGTGCGCCAGCGATCCGCCGATAAAGGCGATCCGCTTGCGGCCGCTCTCGAACAGGTGCCGCATCGCCTGCGAGGCGCCGGCGATGTTGTCGATGTTTACCGAACGCAGCCCCGGCGCCCACATGTCGATCAACACCAGCGGGCGGCCGGTGGCGGCCAGCGCGTCGATCGTCTCGGACTCCATGAAGCCGGCCACCGCGATCGCATCGGGCGCGTGCGGGCGCATCTGGCGCAGCACGTCATCGGTCGGGCCGACGGTCAGCAGCGCCGGCACGATGCCGCGATCGCGGCAGGCTTCCTCGACACCATGCAGCACGTGCGAAAAGAACGGCGTGGCGGCGAAGTTGTTGTGCTGGCGGTGCAGCAGGAAGGTGAGGCGGCGGATGCGCGGGCGCAGCTGCGCCGGGTCGTAGCCGAGCTGCGCGGCGACCGCAACGATGCGCTCGCGGGTGGCCTCGGACAGGCCGGGCTGGTTCTTCAGCGCACGCGAAACGGTGCCGATCGATACGTTTGCCGCCTGGGCGACATCGCGGATGGTGGTACCCATGCTGATCGTGCCTGAGTGTTTAAAGTGTTGCGGATTGTATAGTAAAAACTTTCGAGGAAAACTGGCCGAGCGGGCGCTGATGGCTCGGGAGATACCCGTAATTTCGGGGTAATTCCTGATTCCTGCAGGGTGATTTGTTTATTTTGTTCGCTAAACAAATTGGGGAAAGCTGAACGCCCGAACCGGGAGTCGGCCTGGCGCAAGGCGGGCGAGCGGGAGGGGTAAGGCGCGCGGCGCCTGCCGGGGCAGGGCGGCAGGTGCCGCGCCTGACGAGGCGTAAGCGTCGCGTGAGGGCCGTCTTGAAACTAGGGACGGGAGACGCGAAAGTGATGTACATCAAATTTTGGTGTACATCACTTCGTGACACAGATAGAGAGAAAGGCTGGGACGCGGCAAGGCAGCCCAAATTACGATCCCGAAGTGAACCACCCCGCAGCAAGCTGCGGGGCATCTAAAACCATCGCGCTATTGAGTAATTCGTAAATCATGACAACGGAAACGGTCGTCGTGCGTTATAGATCTCATCACCTGCTTGATGAGGACTGGACATGGCAATGGACGAGGCAACGAAGCAGCGCGTACGTGCAGGCCGGATGTGGTTGGCAGGCAAACGTCCTGCGGA
>JAYFRU010000055.1:0-11702 GCA_040946965.1 Burkholderia sp.
CGGATATAAAGCTGCAACCCATCCTGTCGCAGTCGGAACACACGAAAAACCTTCGCAAACGGGAGGCGTTCATATAACGACGATGCAAGTCCAAGCCTATCTGTTCTTCGGCGGACGCTGCGACGAGGCGATCGCGTTCTATCGCGACGCGATCGGCGCCGAGGTCCAGCTGCTGATGCGCCACAAGGATGCGCCCCCGAACCCCGATCAACCGGTCGACCCGGCGCTGGCCGACAAGGTGATGCATGCCAGCCTGCGGGTCGGCGAATCGTATCTGATGTGCTCGGACGGCGACTGCCGCCCCGGCGCGCCGCAGCAGACTCACGACGGCTACTCGCTGTCGCTGAACCCGGCCACGCTCGAGGAAGGCCGGCGCATCTTCGAGGCGCTCGCCAGCGGCGGTTCGGTGGCGATGCCCTTCGGCCCGACCTTCTGGGCACTCGGCTTCGGCATGTTGCGCGACCGCTTCGGCGTGCACTGGATGGTCAACGTCGAGGATCCGGCCGGGCGAACCTGATCGACGGATCGCAGCCCGAAAACCACGAGGCCGGCCCCGCCGCGTCGGGCGGGGGCCGGCCTCGATCCTTCATGCGCGGCGGACGAGCCCGCCGCCGCGTCACGCCGCCCTCAACCTTCGGCCACGTCGAGATAGTCCTCGGGCCGCGTGCGGTCCTCCGCGCGCGCCATGCCCACCACGCGCACCGCCACGCTGACCACCACCGCCACCACCAGGTTCACCGCCAGCGACCAGATCGCCGCGTAGCCGGGAATCGCCAGGCCGAACAGGTGGATCGTGAAGATCGAGCCCGCCAGCTTCAGCGAGATCGCCATCCAGGTGCCGCAGACGATGCCGGCGGCCCAGCCGGCCAGCAGGCCGCGATGGTCGAGCACGCGCGTATAGAGCCCGAGCACGATGGCCGGCAGGGTCTGGATGATCCAGATCCCGCCCAGCAGCTGGAGCTGGATCGCGTAGGTCAGCGGCAGCCCGAGGATGAAGGCCACCGCCCCCACCTTCACGATCAGCGAGACCAGCTTGGCGACATTGGTCTCCTGGTCGTGCGTCATGTTGCGGTTGACGAACTCGCGATGGATGTTGCGCGTGTAGAGGTTGGCCGCCGCGATCGACATGATCGCGGCCGGCACCAGTGCGCCGATGCCGATCGCCGCGAAGGCCACGCCGACGAACCACGAGGGGAAGAAGTGCAGGAACAGCGCCGGTACCGCGAAGTTGGCGCCGTAGGCCTTGAAGTACGGCGCGAACTCCGGCATGTCCTTCACCCCCGAGGCCAGCGCCATGTAGCCGAGCAGCGCGAGCAGGCCGCGCACAAAGGAATAGGCCGGCAGCAGCGCCATGTTGCGGCGGATCGTGTTGCCCGACTTCGAGGCCAGGATCGCGGTGACGGAGTGCGGATAGAGGAACAGCGCCAGCGCCGAGCCCACCGCCAGCGTCGCGTAGGCGCTGTAGCCGTTCAGGCTGTCCACGTCGGGCGCCTTGAGCAGCAGCTTGGCCGGCGGCACGCTGCCGAAGATATGGCCGAAGCCGCCCAGCTGCGAGGGGATCACGATGATGGCTGCGGCGATCGTCACGTAGATCAGGATGTCCTTGACGATCGCGATCATGGCCGGCGCGCGCAGCCTCGAGGTGTAGGTGTAGGCGGCCAGGATCGCGAAGGCGATGATCAGCGGCAGGTCGCCCATCAGCCCGTGCGTGTCGAAGCCGAGCCCGCCGATCACCACCTCGATGCCCACCAGCTGCAGCGCGATGTAGGGCATGGTGGCGACGATGCCGGTCACCACCACGGCCAGCGCGCCAGCATGCGGCCGCCGTCACGTAGCCGTGCCGCTTGGCGATGCTCCAGAGCTTGGGGAACACCACGAAGGCGAACGGGTAGATCAGGATCGTGTAGGGCAGCGCGAAGAAGCCCATCGCGCCGGCGCCGAACACCAGGGCCGGCACCGCCACGAAGGTGTAGGCGGTATAGAGGTCGCCGCCGAGCAGGAACCAGGTGACGATGGTGCCGAAGCGTCGCCCGCCCAGCCCCCATTCGTCGAGATGGGCGAGATCGCCGCGACGCCAGTGCGCGGCGAGGAAACCGAGGATCATCACGCCGACGAAGAACAGCACGAATACGAAGGTGGCGGTCAGGTTCATTGCGCGTCCTCCCGGGCGGGATTGGCGCGCCAGCAATGCTTGGTCTTGCTGTAGACGAAGGCGGTGATCACCGCGCTGCCGAACACCCAGGCGAGCTGATACCAGTAGAAGAACGGGAATCCGAGCTATTGCGGCTCGACCTTGCTGTACGACGGCACCCAGACCATCGCGATGACTGGCAGCACCAGCAGCCAGAGCCAGCGTTTGGCGGCCTGGTTGGCGTTGGCTTCGTGAGCCATGGCGTCTCCTCTTGTGTCTCTTATGCCCGGTTATTTAGATGTCTTGAACGGGTAAGACGATGCGAGGAAACGCAGGCAGGATCCGTCCCCGCGAGCCCAGGCTTACAGAGTATAAGAGTCCGAAATGTCGTCAGATACGCAGGCGAACCCGGAGCGCGGCAGGCGGCGGATGCGTGCCGCCGGCGGGGAAGCCGGCGGCGCGAGGCTCGGGCGGGAGCCCGGCAGGAAGAACCGTCAGATCGTGAAATCGGGCGAGGCGTCGCCAAGCTCGGCTTTCGATGCTTTCAAGGCTTTCACCCACTGGCGCGCGGGCAGCTTCAGCGTGTGCTCGATCAGCGCCGCGCGCTCCTCGAGCTGCGCGTAGGACACCGACAGGGCCGGCCCCGAGAAGGCCAGCACGACGCGATTGCCCTCGTGCACTTCCGGCAGCGCGATCACGCGCGAATCGAAAGCGGCCTTGAGGTGCTTCATGTTGCGCACGAAGCTCGGGTGGTCGCCGAACAGGTTGATGGTGGCCACGCCCGCCTCGGCCAGGCAGCCGCGCACCGCGCGATAGAAGGCCACGCTGTCGAGCACCGGGCCGCGCGCGGTGGCGTCGTACAGGTCGATCTGCAGGGCGCCGGTGGTGCTGCGGTTGGCTGCGTCGTTGACGAAGTCCCAGGCGTCGGCCTCGTGCACCGTCAGGCGCTCGTCGTCGGGCGGCAGCGCGAACATCGAATGCGCGGCGATGATCACCGCCGGATTCAGCTCGACCGCCTCGACGCGCGCCTTCGGCAGGAAGGCATGCGCGAACTTGGTCAGCGCGCCGGTGCCCAGGCCCAGCTGGACGATCCGCTCGGGCGTGTCGAGGAACAGCAGCCAGGCCATCATCTGCTGCGCGTACTCGAGTTCGATCGCCAGCGGCTTCGAGAGCCGCATCGCGCCCTGCACCCACTCGGTGCCGAAATGCAGGTAGCGCACGCCGCGCTCCTCGGAGAACGTGACCGGCGCGAAACGCGGCTTGCGCGGCGCCTCGATCAGCGGCGCGTCGCTCAGGTCGTCGCGGTTCGCGCGCGATTTGGTCCGCACCTCGGGGCGCTGGGCGAGGGTGTCGTCGTCGCGCGCATTGTCGCGGCGAAACGCGCGCGCCTCGGCGGACGCACGCTTGATCAGTCGGGTCATCTGGATGGATCGCGCAGGCCGCGCGACTCGGTGAATACGGAAGGAACGAGAGGATAGCATCGGCGCGGCGCGGGCGGCCAGATGGGCCGGCCGAATCCGCCCCGCATCGATGCGGGGCCTCGCCTCAGGAGAGGAAGGCAGCCAGCGCGCGCCATTGCAGCAGCTTGTCCGCATAGGGCAGCGCTGCGTAGGCGGGGCTGCTCGACGGCAGGCCGAGCAGCGCATAAGCGGCGCCGTGCTCGCCCAGGGCGCGCGTGCCGAGCCTAGCGGCCGTGCCGCCGTTGAAGGCGATAGCCGCGAGCCGCAGCAGGCGCTTCACCAGGGTGACGAGATCATTGCTGGCGTGGTCGCGAATCCGGCTGTCGAGGCTGCCGATGCGGGTAGCTTCGGCCACCACGTCCCACAAACCGATGCGATGCTGCTGGAGGGTTTGCAGCCGCCGTGCGTAGTCGAGGGAGACCAGCTCGGTGTCGAGCACCTCGGCGAGCAGGCGCCAGAAGCGGTTCTGCGGATGCGCGTAATAGCGGCTCTGCGCCAGCGAGACCTCGCCGGGCAGGCTGCCGAGGATCAGCACGCGCGTGTGCTCGTCCACCACCGGCGGAAAGCTGCGCTTGAGCGCCAGGCAGGGCGCCGGCGTGGCCTCGCTCATGCGGCCGAATCTGACTCGCGCGCGAGATCCAGCGCGCCGACCCCGCCCACGCGCCGCCACAGTGCCGGCAACATGCATTCGCTGACCATCAGCGGCGCGCCGTACCGCTCGAATACCGAGCGCCGCGCGGCGAACGCATGCGGCACCGGCTCGCCCTCGGGCAAGGCCCGCGCCGCCAGCAGATGGAGAGGATGGCCGGCGATCAGGCGCCGGCTCACCAGGGCCGAGCGAGACACCCGCGCATCGCTGTAGAGCAACTCGGCGAGCGGCCGCGTGCGCAGTCGGCCGATCGCCTGCCACACGCCGCGGCTCGCGCCGAGCGGCGTGAGGCTGTGCGCGGCGACGCAGGGCTCGCCGTCAACGCTGAGCACTACCTCGCGCACCCAGCAAGCCTGGCGCGGCACGGTGGCCAGCGCGGCCGACTCGTCGGCCCAGGGCATCGCCACAGCCTCGCGCGTGACGCGCACGCGGACCGCGCCGAGCGTGGCCAGGTGCGCCGTCAGCGAGCCACCGCGCGTGAGCCAGCCGCGGGGCGCGGTGCCGAGGCCGGGACGCGGCACCACGCGCCAGTGCGCGTCGGCCGCGTCGAAGCGCCGTGGTGTCACGCGGCGCGCGACAGCAGCAGCGCGTTGGTCCGCTTGACGAAGGCGGCCGGGTCTTCCAGCGCGCCGCCCTCGGCCAGCAGCGCCTGGTCGAGCAGCAGGTGGCACCAGTCGGCGAAGTCGGCCCCCTCAGGCTGCAGCTGCTTGATCAGCGGATGCCCGGGATTGACCTCGAGGATCGGCTGCATCGCCGGCGCCTGCTGGCCGGCGGCCTTCAGCATGCGCTGCAGGTAGCCGCTCATGTCGTGGTCGTCGGCCACCAGGCAGGAGGGCGAATCGGTCAGGCGGAACGTCACGCGCACTTCCTTGACCTTGTCGCCGAGCGTTTCCTTGATCTTCTCGACCACCGGCTTCATGGCTTCGCCGGTTTCCTCCTGCGCCTTCTTCTCCTCGTCGTCGAGCGCGCCGAGATCGAGGTCGCCGCGCGCCACGCTGGCCAGCGGCTTGCCGTCGAACTCGTTGAGGTGCGAGAGCATCCACTCGTCGACGCGGTCGGTCAGCAGCAGCACCTCGACGCCCTTCTTGCGGAACACCTCGAGGTGCGGGCTGTGGGTGGCGGCCAGCCAGGTATCGGCTGTGACGTAGTAGATCTTGCTCTGCTCGGGCTTCATGCGCGACACGTAGTCGGCCAGCGAAACGCTCTGCTCGGCCGTCTCGCCGTGCGTCGAGGCAAAGCGCAACAGCTTGGCGATGCGCTCGCGGTTGGCGTTGTCCTCGCCCACGCCTTCCTTCAGCAACTGGCCGAACTCGGTCCAGAAGGTCTTGTACTTGTCCTTGCCGGCATCGTCCTCGGCGTTGGCGAATTCTTCCAGCAGGGACAGGGTGCGCTTGGTCACGCCATCGCGGATGGTGCGCACGTCGCGGCTTTCCTGCAGGATCTCGCGCGAGACGTTGAGCGGCAGGTCGGCCGAATCGACCACCCCCTTCACGAAGCGCAGGTACTGCGGCAACAGCTGTTCGGCGTCGTCCATGATGAACACGCGCTTCACGTACAGCTTCAGGCCGCCGCAGTAGTCGCGGTTCCACATGTCGAAGGGCGCGTGCGCCGGCACGTAGAGCAGCTGGGTGTACTCGCTGCGGCCCTCGACCCGGTTGTGGGTCCAGCCGAGCGGGTCCTGGTGGTCGTGCGCGACGTGCTGGTAGAACTGCTTGTACTGCTCTTCGGTGATGTCCTGCTTGGAGCGAGTCCAGAGCGCGCTGGCCTGGTTGACGGTCTCGTCCTCGTCCTTCTCGACCATCTCGCCCTTTTCCTGGTCCCACTCTTCCGCCTTCATCAGGATCGGCAGGCCGACGTGGTCCGAATACTTGCGGATGATCGACTTGAGCTTGTAGGACGAGAGCAGCTCATCCTCGCCCTCGCGCAGGTGCAGGGTGATGGTGGTGCCGCGCTGCGCGCGCTCGATCGCGTCGACCGTGAAGTCGCCCTCGCCCGCGCTTTCCCAGCGCACGCCTTCGGAGGCCGGCACGCCGGCACGGCGCGTCTCGACCGTGATCCGGTCGGCAGCGATGAAGCCCGAGTAGAAACCCACGCCGAACTGGCCGATCAGCGCCGCGTCGCGCTGCTGGTCGCCCGACAGCTTGGAGAAGAATTCCTTGGTGCCCGAGCGCGCGATGGTGCCCAGGTTGGCGATCGCCTCGTCGCGGCTCATGCCGATGCCATTGTCGTCGATCGTGACGGTGCGCGCGGCCTTGTCGTAGCCGATGCGGATACGCAGGTTCGGATCGTTCTCGTAGAGCGCACCGTTTTCCAGCGCCTCGAAACGGAGCTTGTCGGCCGCGTCGGACGCGTTCGACACCAGTTCGCGAAGGAAGATTTCTTTGTTGCTGTACAGCGAATGGATCATCAGATGGAGGAGTTGCTTGACCTCCGCCTGGAAGCTCATCGTTTCATGTGCCATTGCGTTTTCCTGTAGCCAAAGGGGATGAATGAGGGTGGGGATCCGGCCTGGCCCGCTGGCGCCCGCTCGACGGCGGGGCCGGATCCGCGCCGGATCGTGTCTTCGGGCACCGAAATGGGGACGGCTGGAGCGATTTCAAGACCCCGACGCGATCGATGTCGTCGATCGCGCGCCGCAGCGGACCAGGCCGAGTGGGGACGGCTCGCCGGCCACCGCGCGAGCACCGCAGCCGCCGGCCGGCTAGGCCGCGTCCAGCATACCCTGGCCGGCCTCGGCCGGGCGCTGCGGCACCGAATCGAGGTAGCGCGCCAGGAAGGGCGCGAGCGCCGGATCACCGCAATTCGCGACATTGAAACGGGTTTAGGTGGAAGGCGACTGCTGCGGCGAGAACAGGCTGCCCGGCGTCAGCAGGAAGCCCTCCTCGTGCGCAGCGGCGGCCAGCGCGTCGAGATCGGGGCCGGCGGGCGTATAGGGCATCCCGACCAGGCGGGCGCCCTGCGAGGCGAAGCGGCCGAACATCTGGAACCAGGCTGGGTCGCCCACCACCACGGCGTCCCCGGGCCGCACGCACAACCGCGCGATCAGGTCGATCGCATGCGTGATGCCCGACACCATCACCAGTTGCTCGGGCGTCGCGCCGATCTCCTGCTCGGCCAGGCGCGTCTGCAGTTGCTGGCGCAGCGGCAGGAAACCCTGGGCGCGGCCCAGCCCGAGCAACTGCGCGCCGGCCTGGCGACCCAGCGAGCGCAGCGCGCTGGTGATCAGCTCGCCGTCGAGCCAGCGGGCCGGCAGGTAGCCGAGCCCCGGCCCCTTTTCCGGACTGACCGTGCGCAGCATGTTGCGCAGCAGCCAGACCACGTCGATGGTGTTGTCCACTGCGGCCGGCGGCGCGTCCTGCTGCGGCCGGGGCGTCTCGCCGGGTAGGGCCACCGGACCGCGCTCGCGCACGTAGAAGCCGGAGCCGCGCCGCGAATCAAGATAGCCCTGGGCCACCAGCCGCTCGTAGGCCTCCACCACGGCGAAGCGCGACACGTTCTTGTCGATCGCCAGCTTGCGGATCGAGGGCATCCGCATGCCGGGCCGGAACACCCGCTCGTCGATGCGGCGGCGCACCCATTGCACCAGCTGGTCGACCAGGGTCAGCGTGGCGGTGTCGTGCGGCGCGGGGATCTGGTCGAGCGGAACGGTGGACATCGGCGGCCTCCGGCGAGCGAAAACTGTACAGAAAAGTATTGCGCCGATTGTACCGTTACTGTTCCGGTCGACGCGATTACAGTTTTCAGGTCGCCAGCGCAGAGTGGATCAGCCACGGGCCGCCTTCGATTCGAATTCGACCCGGATTCGACGCGAATTCGGCAAATACCCGGCATCGTCCACCCCGCATGGCCCCGCGCTCGGGTGCCCGCTGCCATCGAAGCCCGTACGCCCCGCCGCTGCGGCCGCCGGATCCACCCTCCCGGCACCGCCGGCCTTGCCCGACCCCGCCCGCACCGGCTCGATCGAGCCCGGCCGCACGCCCAGCGCCTGCGGGCCGCCGGCATCGCCGCACGCCATCCGTGCGTGCCGCATCGGCAAGCCGTGCGCGCACGCAGCAAGCAATCCGATCATTCGAGCCGCCATGAACGCACGGCCGCTGAAACTCGACCACCTGGTGATCGCCGCCCGCACGCTCGACGAAGGCACCGCCTATGTCGCCGACACGCTCGGCACCGAGCCCGGCGGTGGCGGCGCGCATCCGCTGATGCGCACCCACAACCGGCTGTTCGGCCTGTGGGGTGGCGCCTATCTCGAGGTGATCGCGATCGATCCCGACACGCCGGCGCCGTCCGGCACGCCGCGGCCGCGCCTGTCCGCGCTCGACGAGCCGGCCATGCAGCAGCGCCTCGCCAAGGGCCCGGCGCTGGTGCACTGGGTCGCGCGCGTGGAGCCGCCGCGCCACCTGGAAGTCTGGCGCCGCCAGTATCCCGAGCGGATCGCCCCGGTCGCGCGGATGAGCCGCAGCGACTGGCGCTGGAGCCTAACGGTGCCCGCAGACGGCGCTTTCCCCAGCGCCTCGGGCCAGGCGGCCGACGGCATCGTGCCCTCGCTGATCCAGTGGGATACGCCGCGCCATCCGTCCGACACGCTGCCGCACCACGACATCGCGCTGAGCTCGCTGAGCGCCAGCCATCCCGAGGCCGGCGCGATCGTCGCGCACCCCGACTGGCTAGGCGCCGGCCAGCTGGTGGCCGTGTCGGCCGATCCGGCCTGCGCGCTGGCGGCCAGCTTCGACACGCCCAAGGGCGCGCGCACGCTGCGCTGAGCAGCGCCGCCCGCCAGGCCGCCCCGCGCCATTCACCTCATCCTCCAGGAGCCCCGACCACGATGTCCGACTCGCGCGAAACTTGCGGCATGCTGCTAGGCCTGCTCGGCGTGACGATCTTCAGCCTGACGCTGCCCATGACGCGCGTCGTCGTCACCGAATTCCACCCGCTGCTCAACGGCCTCGGTCGCGCGCTGGCCGCCGCCGTGCCGGCCGCCCTGCTGCTGTGGTGGCGCTGCGAGGCCTGGCCGACGCGCGCCCAGTTGAAGAGCCTGGCGGTGGTCTCGGCCGGCGTGGTGGTCGCCTATCCGGTGTTCTCGGCCTGGTCGATGCAGACCGTGCCGGCCGCGCACGGGGCCGTGGTCAATGGCCTGCAGCCGCTGCTGGTGGCGCTCTACGCGGCCTGGCTGTCGCGCGAGAGCGGCCCTCGCGCGGCTTCTGGCTCAGCGCGCTGGCCGGCAGCGCCCTGGTGATCGCCTCCGCGCTGCGCGACGGCGGCGGCCGCCCGCAAATGGGCGACCTGCTGATGCTGGTGGCGGTCGGCGTCGGCGCGCTCGGTTATGCCGAGGGCGCGCGCCTGGCCAGGCAGATGGGCGGCTGGCAGGTGATCTGCTGGGCGCTGGTGGTGTCCGCGCCGTTCCTCGCCGCACCGGTCGGCTGGCTGGCCTGGCAGCACCATCTCACGCATCCGCAGCCGGTACCGCTGTCGATCTGGCTGGCCTTCGGCTACGTGAGCCTGTTCTCGCAGCTGATCGGCTTCTTCGCCTGGTACGCGGGCCTGGCGATGGGCGGCATCGCCCGCGTCGGCCAGGTCCAGCTGCTGCAGATCTTCTTCACCATCGGGCTCTCCGCGCTACTGTTCGGCGAGTCGGTGGCGCCGTCCACCTGGCTGTTCGCGGCGGCGGTGATCGGCACCGTGATCCTGGGCCGCCGATCCGGCGTGCGGATCCTGCCCCAAGCCGCTCGCGCCGGCTGAGCGCGCAAGCGATATTCAACGCCTTCCCCACCCCGATGAGGACATCATGAGTGAGCTGCCCCAACCGAACTGGCCCCTCTCCGAACGCGCCCGCAAGCTGACCAGCTCCGCGATCCGCGAGATCCTGAAGGTCACCGAGCAGCCCGATGTCATTTCGTTCGCGGGTGGACTACCGGCACCGGCCACCTTCCCGGCCGAGCGCATGCGCGAGGCCGCCGGCCGCCGCGCTGCAGTACAGCGCCACCGAGGGCTTCCTGCCGCTGCGCGAGTGGATCGCCGAACGCCACGGCGTGCGAGCCGGCCAGGTGCTGATCACCACCGGCTCGCAGCAGGCGCTGGACCTGCTCGGCAAGGTGCTGATCGACCCGGCCAGCCGCGTGCTGGTGGAAACGCCCACCTACCTCGGCGCGCTGCAGTCCTTCTCGCTGCACGAGCCGAACTACGTGCAGGTGCCCAGCGACGAGTCCGGCCTGGTGCCCGAGGCGCTCACGCCGGAACTGACCGCCGGCGCCCGCCTGCTCTACGCGCAGCCGAACTTCCAGAACCCGACCGGGCGCCGCCTGCCGGTGGAGCGCCGCCGCGCGCTGGCCGCGTTCGCCCAGTCGAGCCCGTTCCCGGTGATCGAGGACGATCCCTACGGCGCGCTCAACTACTGCGGCGAGCCGCTGCCGACCATGCTGTCGATGGCGCCGAACCACATCGTCCATCTCGGCAGCTTCTCCAAGGTGCTCGCACCGGGGCTGCGGATCGGCTACCTGATCGCGCCCGAATCGCTGCATTTCAAGCTGGTGCAGGCCAAGCAGGCCACCGACCTGCACACGCCCTCGCTGACCCAGCGGATCGCCTACGAGATGATCCGCGACGGCTTCCTCGATGCGCACGTTCCCGGCATTCGCGCGCTGTATGCCTCACAATGCGACGCGATGCTCGACTCGCTGGCGCGGCACATGCCGGCCGGCGTGAGCTGGAACCGTCCCGAGGGCGGCATGTTCATCTGGGTGCAGTTGCCCGGAAGCATCGACAGCATGGCCCTGCTCGAGGCCGCGATCGCCCAGAACGTGGCCTTCGTGCCGGGCGCGCCGTTCTTCGCCAACGACGCGCAGGCGAACACCCTGCGCCTGTCGTTCGTGACGGTGCCGCCCGAGCAGATGAGCAGGGCGTCGCGCGGCTCGGCAAGCTGTTGCGCGAACGCCTGTGAGGCACGCGCCGGTTTCCGGCCCCTGATCACCCCTCCAACCCAAACCGAAGGACATAGGACAGATGGCAAACGTCTACGACAAGCTGAAGGCACTTGGCATCGAACTCCCGAGCGCGGGCGCGCCGGCCGCCGCCTACGTGATGAGCGCGCAAAGCGGCAATACGATCTACCTGTCGGGCCATATCGCCAAGCGGGACGGCAAGGTGTGGGCCGGCAAGCTCGGCCTGGACCTGTCCACCGAGGAAGGCAAGGCCGCCGCGCGCGGCGTGGCGATCGACCTGCTGGCGACGCTGCATGCCCACACCGGCGACCTGAACCGCGTCAAGCGCATCGTCAAGGTAAGCCGCTGCGCGGCGGCTAAAAGCGCGGGGACGTGCAGGCTCACGCACGAAAAAGGCCGATCGTGTGCGAGTGGCGCGACATGGTAGAGTCGAAAGTGGCCGTGTCTATGCGAGGGGCTCGTCATTCGAACCGTCAGTCCGATCAAACAGCGGTTCCAGCGAGACGATGCGTGGTGGCGATATG
>JAYFRU010000056.1:0-11624 GCA_040946965.1 Burkholderia sp.
GCCGAGGTATCCTCAACGATACTGACCGGCAATAACGTCGGAATCTCATCGGCCGATTTCGCGTCGACATGTTCAGGGAGCGGCGGACCAAAGGCACCTTCAAGATACTGGCGGCGCCATCGGAAGAGCAAGTTGGTATTGACATCGTTGTGCCGGGCAACCAGCGAAACCGACGCGCCTGGCTCGAACGTTTGCTCTACCAACATTCGCTTGCACTCGTCCGCGACGGTTGGGCGCTTGCTCGACTTTACGCGCTTGGTGGCGGGTATCTCGTCCCCTTTAGTTCCCACTAAAAAATTTAGTGGGAACTACGATATCGCCGACTGGACCCATGTTGATGAACGGCCTGCCCGAGGCGCTTACGCTTGCCCGGTCTTGCCGTCGATCACGGGATCGGTGCTGGCCACCATCTTCAGCGAGGCGTTCCAGGTGGCGTTAAGGTAGCCGGTATCGGCCGTGGCCGGATCCGGGTCGGTCGCGCCGAGCTTGCCAAGCGTGTAGCCCGACAGCGGGAAGTTCGCGCGCAGCCAGTCGGCCCAGTAGAACTCGAGGAAGTCGGTGGAGGGCGTCGGCTTGCTGTAGCCGATGTCGCGCGTGAAATAGACCAGCGAGCGATAGACGTCGTCCTGCATGCCGAGCTTGAGGCCCAGGCCGGTGGGCAACTGCGCCGGCGTGATCGCCGCGCCCTTGGCGTCCTTCAGACGCGTGTAGCCGCAGCTCTGCATCTCGGCCCAGAACGCGCTGCCGCTGTAGCCGCTCAGGTTGTCCTTGACGATCACGCGCACGTGCAGCGCCGCGCCGCCGTCCGGCACCTCGTAGTAGGTCGACAGACCATGGTGGCCGTCGGTCAGGTAGAGCGAGTCGCCGTTCGGGCCGATCACCTCCGGGTTCAGCACGCTGGTGTCGCGCTTGCCCGCATCGCTGGTGGTGCAGGCGTAGCTGCTCGCGGCGATGAGTCTGGAGCTCGCGCCCGCACTGCCCGAGACCAGGCCGCCGAGGCCTTCGTCGGCGCAGAAGTCGTCGAACTTCTTGGTCGGGTCGAGTTCGTAGCGGCCCAGCTTGTAATAAATCTGGTCGTAGCCGAGCGCGGCCTGGGTCGGATGCAAGTCGCCGAGCGCGACCTCGAGCATCTGGCCGGCGCTGGCCGACTGCCATTTGCCGGGCGTCGGAGCGGGCGTGGTCGGGGTGGTGGAACTCGACGAGGACGGCCTCCGCCGGCGCGGCGGCGAGCGAGGGCGTGGCGGCGGTGCCGTCGCCGCCGCAGGCGGCCGCGCGAGCAGGGACGAGAACGAGGCGGCCAGGGCGAGACGGCTGAACGAGACAGGCATGGTGGGAGCGGTCGGTGAGAGTGACGGCGGCGCGGCGCGCGAAAAGACGCCAGCTTGCCGGCTCGATATGACAGCATTTTGAAATGATATCGATCGAGATCGAAAGTATTTCGACGGGGTGTGGTAAGACGTGCGCCGCGCGAGCGCCTGCCGGGTTTGCGGATCTAGCGCGAGTGCGGGCCACTTTCCGTTCGCGGATCCGCAGCCTGGCCGGGCGGCTCGCCGCCAGCCGCAGCCGGGGCGGGCCCGGCCGCCACGCGCCGCCGGGCGCGCCGCGAGGCGCCGTTGACGAGCGCCCAGCGCAGCACCGGCGCGACCAGCCTCACACCGGGCCGCGCGAACGCGCGGCGGGCCGGCACCAGCGAGGCGAGGCCGAGCTGGTCCTGCGCCCAGTCCGGCAGCAGGTCGACGCCGGCATGGAACAGCAGGCTCAGCGCGGGCCGCATCGAGGGACGCGGCACCGGCGTGTCGCGCAGCACGCGGATCACCTCGCGGGTGCGCTCGCTGGCGATCAGTTCGCCGCGCATCCGTTCGAGATAGGCATGGATCCCGGCGCGCGAGGCCGGCACCTGCCCGGCGCCCAGAAGCATCGCGATGCACGCCGTCTCGGCGTAGTAGCGGTCCTGTTGCTCGCCGGTGAGGGCCGGGTTCACGTAGCGCAGGTGTGCGGCCATGAAGCTCGACACCTCGGCCACGTGCACCCAGGTCAGCAGGGCCGGGTCGCTCGCGCGATAGGGCCGTCCGTCCGGGGCCGTGCCCGTCACGCCGTCGTGGATCGTCCTCACGCGCGCGATCAGGCCCAGCGCGTCGGCCTGGCTGCCGAAGGTGGTGCCGGCGACGAAGGTGGCGGTGCGGCTCAGCCGGCCTAGGATGTCGGTGCGAAAGCTGGAATGATCCCAGACCCCAGCCAGCGCCAGCGGATGCAGGGCCTGCAGCAGCAGCGCGGCGATGCCGCCCGCCATCATCGAGGTGAAATCGCCGTGTACGCGCCAGCAGATCGCCTCGGGGCCGAACAGCCCCGGGTCGCCCGGCGGGGAGGAAAAATCGATGTTCGGGCCGCCGCCGCCCGAGGTCAGCAGGATGATGCCGTCCGCGAGATGGCGGCGCAGTCGCTCGGCGAGCCGATGTCCGGGTGGGCGGGCGCTGGGCTCACGCGGCGGCTCGGACATCGTGCGGCTCCCGGTTTCCGGCTAGCGCGGCTGATCGGCGTCGGGGATGCCGTGCGCGGAGTTGCCCGCATCGGGCACCGGCAAGCCGAAGTGCCGGTAGGTCAGCAGGGTGGCGACGCGCCCGCGCGGCGTGCGCTGCAGGAAACCTTGCTGGATCAGGTAGGGCTCGAGCACGTCCTCGATGGTGTCGCGTTCCTCGCCGATCGCTGCGGCCAGGTTGTCGACGCCGACCGGGCCGCCGTCGAATTTGTGCAGGATTGCCTCGAGCAGCTTGCGGTCCATGACGTCGAAGCCGACCGGGTCGACGTCGAGCATCGCCAGCGCCGCGTCGGCCACCTCGGCGGTGATCGCGCCATCGGCCTTGACCTCGGCGTAGTCGCGCACGCGACGCAGCAGGCGGTTGGCGATCCGCGGCGTGCCGCGCGAGCGGCACGCGATCTCGAGCGCGCCGTGCGGGTCGATGCGGGCATTGAGCAGCGAGGCCGAGCGCTGGACGATCCGCGACAGCTGGCCGGCGTCGTAGAACTCCAGCCGGGCGACGATCCCGAAGCGGTCGCGCAGCGGGTTGGTCAGCATGCCGGCGCGCGTGGTGGCGCCGACCAGGGTGAAGGGCTGCAGGTCGAGCTTGACGCTGCGCGCGGCCGGCCCCTCGCCGATCATGATGTCGATCTGGTAGTCCTCGAGCGCCGGGTACAGGATTTCCTCGACCACCGGCGAGAGCCGATGAATTTCGTCGATGAACAGCACGTCGTTGGCTTCGAGGTTGGTGAGCAGGGCGGCCAGGTCACCCGGGCGCTCCAGCACCGGGCCGGAGGTTTGCCGCAGGTTGACCCCCATCTCGCGCGCGATGATGTGGGCGAGCGTGGTCTTGCCCAGGCCCGGCGGGCCGAACAGCAACACGTGGTCGAGCGCCTCCGAGCGACGCTTGGCGGCCTCGATGAAGATCTCGAGCTGCCCGCGCACCTTTTCCTGGCCGACGTATTCGTCGAGCTGGCGCGGGCGCAGCGCGCGTTCGAACGCCTCCTCGTGCGACGAGGCAGGCGTGGCGGCGATCACGCGTTCACCGGCGAGTTTGTCGGTTTCGATCATGGGCGCATTGTACCGCGCGGCCTGCCGCCCAAGAATCGGCCGAACGGCCGACTCGCGCGCCGTCGCCGGCGGTGCTTGCGCGGTGCGGCTTCAGGCCTTCGAGAGCGCCTTCAACGAGAGCTTGATGCCGTCGGAGACGCCGGTGCCGGCCGGCACGTTCTTGATCGCGGCCAGCGCTTCCTTTTCCGAATAACCGAGCGCGAGCAGCGCGTTGAGGATGTCGGCCGCGTGGTCCGACTGCGAGGCCTGGCCGGCCAGTTCGCCGAGGTCGGCACCGAGCTTGCCTTTCAGTTCGAGCAGCAGGCGCTCGGCGGTCTTCTTGCCGATGCCGGGCAGGCGCGTGAGGCGCACGCTGTCCTGCAGGGTGACCACCTGCGAGAGCTCCTGCACGCTCATGCCGGAGAGCACGGCCAGCGCCATGCGCGCGCCGATCCCGCTGATCTTCAGCAGCTCGCGGAAGGTGGTGCGTTCCTGCGGCGTCAGGAAGCCGTACAGCAGGTGGGCATCCTCGCGCACGATCAGCTGGGTGAGCAGCACCACGCGCTCGCCCGTGTGCGGCAGGTTGTAGAAGGTGCTCATCGGCACGTCGAGCTCGTAGCCGACGCCGTTGCAGTCGACAAGCAGATGAGGCGGATTTTTTTCGAGCAGGGTGCCGGCAATGCGACCGATCATGGCGAGGGCGGAGACGAGGCGGGACGGAAAGCGCGAGTGTAGCGCAGGCGCGGCACGCGCCGCGGCGGGCTCAGCCGACCAGCCGGACGCGGTAGCCCTTCTTGCCGAGCGCGGGGGCCAGGCCGCCGAGCGTGGCGAGCGCGTCGCCGGCATTCGAATGGCAGATCGCCATGCCGAGCGCGTCGGCCGCGTCGGTGCCGGGCAGGCCCGACAAGCCGAGTAGGCGCACCACCATCTGCTGCATCTGCTCCTTGGTGGCGCGGCCGTAGCCGACCACCGCCTGCTTCAACTGGGTGGGCGTGTATTCGGCCACCGCCAGGCCGCCCGTCACCAGGCCGCAGATCGCCGCGCCGCGGGCCTGGCCGAGCAGCAGCGTGGACTGCGGGTTGACGTTGACGAACACCTTTTCGATCGCCGACTGGTCGGGCCGGTACTCGCGCACCAGGGTCGCGACGCCGTCGAAGATGGTGCCCAGGCGCACTGAGAGTTCGGCGGTCGGGGTGCGGATCACGCCGCTTGTCACGTAGGCGAGCCGGCTGCCCTGCACGTCGATCACGCCGAAGCCGGTGACGCGCAGGCCGGGGTCGATGCCGATGATACGCATGAGGAACGGATGGGGAGCGGGAGGAAGGGCCTTGGATGGGGCGATGGTACAACGATCGCCGGCGCGGCCGGCGATCAGTGGCGGAAGTGGCGGATGCCGGTCAGCACCATCGCGATGCCGTGTTCGTCGGCCGCCGCGATCACCTCGTCGTCGCGCATCGACCCGCCCGGGTGGATCACCGCAGTCGCGCCTGCAGCCACCACCACGTCGAGGCCGTCGCGGAACGGGAAGAAGGCGTCCGAGGCGACTGCCGAGCCGGCCAGCGTGAGGCCCGCGTTCTGCGCCTTGATGCCGGCGATGCGTGCTGAGTCGACACGGCTCATCTGGCCCGCGCCGACGCCGAGCGTCATGCCGTTGCCGCAGAACACGATCGCGTTCGACTTGACGAACTTGGCCACGCGCCAGGCGAACAGCAGGTCGTCGAGTTCCTTCGGGGTGGGCTGGCGCTTGGTGACTACGCGCAGCTCGTCCGGCTGCACGTTGCGCGAATCGAGCGACTGTACCAGCAGGCCGCCGCCGACGCGCTTCAGGTCGAAGGCGTTGAAGCCGTCGCCGAGTTCGATTTCGAGCAGGCGCACGTTCTGCTTGGCGGCGAACACCTGGCGTGCCGCAGCCGAGAAGGACGGCGCGATCAGCACTTCGACGAACTGCTTGGCCACCGCCTGCGCGGCGGCTTCGTCCACTTCGCGGTTGAACGCGATGATGCCGCCGAAGGCCGAGGTCGGGTCGGTCTGGAAGGCCTTGGCATAGGCCTCGGCCGCATCCGCGCCGACCGCCACGCCGCACGGGTTGGCGTGCTTGATGATCACGCAGGCCGGGACCTCGAAGGTCTTCACGCATTCCCAGGCCGCGTCGGAGTCGGCGATGTTGTTGCAGGACAGTTCCTTGCCCTGCAACTGGCTGTAGTTCGCCAGCGATCCGGCCGGCGCGGCCAGGTCGCGGTAGAACGCGGCGCTCTGGTGCGGGTTCTCGCCGTAGCGCAGGTCCTGCACCTTGTCGAAGGCCAGGTTCAGCGTGGCCGGGTAGGGCTGGCGCGTGGCGTGCTGCAGTTCCTCGGTCAGGCTGGTCAGGTAGTTGGTGATCGCGCCGTCGTACTGCGCGGTATGCGCGAACACCTTGGTGGCGAGACGGAAGTTGGTCGGGTAGCCGACCGTGTTGCCGTTGGCCTTCATCTCGTCGAGCACCACGGCGTAGTCGGCCGGGTCGACGATCACCGTCACGTCGCGATGGTTCTTCGCGGCCGAGCGCAGCATGGTCGGGCCGCCGATGTCGATGTTCTCGATCGCGTCGGCCAGCGTGCAGTCGTCCTTGGCGATGGTCGCGACGAACGGGTACAGGTTCACCACCAGCAGGTCGATGGTCGGGATGCCGTGCGCGTCGAGCGCCTGCATGTGCTCGGGCAGGTCGCGGCGCGCCAGGATCCCGCCGTGCACCTTCGGGTGCAGCGTCTTCACGCGCCCGTCGAGCATTTCGGGGAAGCCGGTGTAGTCGGCCACTTCGGTCACCGGCAGGCCCGCTTCGGCGAGCAGTTTCGCGGTGCCGCCCGTCGAGAGCAGCTTGACGCCCTGCTGCGAGAGGGCCGTCGCGAATTCGACGATGCCGGTTTTATCCGAAACGGAGAGGAGCGCTTGCTTGATCATGATGGGGAGCACCAGTAGCCAATAGCCAGGAAAACGGGAACGGGGCGGCCGCGCGAGCGAGCCCGCCGGACTACAGCAGCCCGTGCTGCTGCAGCTTCTTGCGCAAGGTGTTGCGGTTGATGCCGAGGTACTCGGCGGCGAGCGACTGGTTGCCGCCCGCTTGTTCGAGCACCACCTCGAGCATCGGCTTCTCAACACAGGACATCACCATGTCGTAGACATCATGCGGATTGGAGCCGTCGAGATCCCGGAAGTACACGTCCAGGCTGTCGCGGACACATTGTTCGATGTTGTGCTTGCTCATGCTGCTATTGAATAGGGTCGGATGCGCTGTCCTCGTCGTCGACATAGACGAGATGATCGGACAGGGCGCGCTGCGCGTCGAAGTAGTCGTTGACGGCGGCAAGCTGTTCGCGTGTGGTATCGAGCGTGTTCATTCGGTGCCGGAATGCGTTGGCGCCGGAAAGGCCGCGAGTGTACCAGCCGATGTGCTTGCGCGCAGTACGTACGCCGGTAAATTCACCGTAGAACGCGTAGTGATCCTCGAGGTGCTCGTTGAGCAACTGCTGGATCTCGTCGACGCTCGGCGCGGGCAGGGTTTCGCCGGTTTGCAGGAAATGATCGATTTCGCGAAACAACCAGGGCCGGCCTTGCGCGGCACGACCGATCATCAGCGCATCGGCGCCGGTGGCGTCGAGCACGGCGCGCGCCTTGCGCGGCGAGGTGATGTCGCCGTTGGCGACCACCGGGATCTTCACCGAGGCCTTCACGGCCGCGATGGTCTCGTACTCGGCCTCGCCGCGGTACAGGCCGGCACGGGTGCGGCCGTGCACGGTCAGCATCGAGATGCCGGCGTCCTCGGCCAGGCGCGCGATGGTGAGCGCGTTCTTGTGGTCGCGGTCCCAGCCGGTGCGGATCTTCAGCGTGACGGGCACCGCGTCGGGCCCGCTGCCGACCGCCGCCACCACCGCCGAGACGATCCGCACCACCAGCGGCTCGTTCTGCAGCAGGGCCGAGCCGGCCGCGACATTGCAGACCTTCTTAGCCGGGCAGCCCATGTTGATGTCGATGATCTGTGCGCCGTTGGCGACGTTGTAGCGTGCCGCCTCGGCCATCATGGCCGGATCGGCGCCGGCGATCTGCACGGCGATCGGCTCGACCTCGCCGGCGTGGTTGGCGCGCCGCATGGTCTTCTCGCTCTTCCAGAGCTGGGCGTTGGAGGCAACCATCTCGGAGACGGCGTAGCCCGCCCCGAGCCGCTTGCAGAGCTGGCGGAACGGGCGGTCCGTGACGCCGGCCATGGGGGCGACGAACAGGTTGTTGCGCAGGACGTGAGAGCCGAGAACGGGCATCGCAATAGCAGCGCCCGCAGGTGGACGCGGGCCGGGATCGGGCAGAGGTAAATCGCACATTTTACCGTAAGCGGGAAAAGGGCCGGGCAGGCGCAATTGTCGACTAGCGTCAAATCGCGATGAAGCTTTGATGAAAACGCGGTGACGGTGCGTCACGGGGCGCGGCGGGAGCCACGCAGCGCGCGCGGGCGGGAAATCGGGGCGGATCCGCGCCGGGCGGCCCGCGCCTTCCTGCCGTGGGTTCAGCGCCGCTGGCCGAACATCATCTGGCGCGCGATCGCCGTCTTTAGCGGCGGCACGAATTCGAGCGCGCTGAGCGCGGCGCCGCGCAGCGCCCCGAGCGCGCGCGATTCGACCGTGAACAGGCGCGCCAAGGTATCGGTCGCGCTGATCGTGAGGCGGCGGTCGAGCGTGCGGCGCGCGTTGAAGGCGGCCAGCGCGAGCGGCGTGGCGCCATGCTCGGAGATCGCGTCGGCCAGCGTGTGCGCATCGCGCAGGCCGAGGTTCAAGCCCTGGCCGGCCACCGGGTGCAGCGTCTGGGCGGCGTTGCCGACGATCGCGATGCGGCCTTTGACCAAGGTCGGCGCGGTGGCCAGCCCGAGCGGGAAGGCGGCGCGTCCGACGATGCGCATGAAGCGGCCCATGCGCTCGCCGAAGGTGATGCCCAGTTCTTCGAGGAAGGCCTCGTCGGGCAGTGCCGCGCGGCGCGCGGCCTCGGCGGGCGAGCAGCACCAGACCAGCGCGTAGTCGGCCTGGCCGGCGCCACCGGTGGGCAGCAGCGCGAGCGGGCCTTCGGCGGTGAAGCGTTCCCAGGCCACGTTCGGCTTCGGCGCCGAGACGCTGACGGTGCCGACGATCGCCGTCTGCGCGTAGTCGCGACGATGGCGCGTGTCGCCCGCGTTGTCGCGCGGCGTGTCCTGGAACAGCCCGCCCTCGGCGTTGACCAGCGCGCGCACGCGCAGCACGCGTTCGCCCTGCGGCGTGTCCAGCGTGACCGTCACGCCCTCGGCGTCCTGCTGCGGCGCGTGCGCGGTGCTCGAGGTGAGCCATTGCACCTCGGTGCCGCGCATGGCGCGCGCCAGCGTGTCCACCAGCGAGCCGTAGCGCGCCACGTAGCCGAGCGCATCGACGCAGTGTTCATCGCGGTCGATCAGGGTGCGGCCGAAGTGGCCGCGCTGCGAGACGTGGATATGCCGGATCGGCGTCGCGTCGGCGGGCCAGCCGAGCGCGCCGAGCAGCACGCGGCTGCCGTGCGAGACCGCGATCGCGCGCGGGTCGCCGGCGCTCGACGAGGGATCGCGCGCATCGACCAGCACGGTCGAGAGTGCTTGCGTCGCGCTGCGTCGCGCCAGCCAGCCAGCCAGCGCGAGCCCGACCGGGCCCGCGCCGACGATGGCGATATCGGCGTCGAACGGGGCGGCGGTGGAGGAAGCCGGCGTCATCGTGCGAGCGTGCTCGATCTGTCGCGGGCGTCGCGCATCAGCGCCTCGATCTCGTCGGCGGCCACCGGCACCTTGCGCGTGATCAGCTCGCAGCCGTCCGCAGTCACGAAGGCGTCGTCCTCGATGCGGATGCCGATGTCGTGGAATTCGGCCGGCACGTCGTCGGCCGCGCGCACGTAGAGGCCCGGCTCGATGGTCAGCGCCATGCCCTCGCGCAGCGAGCGCCATGGCAGCACGCCCTGTGCGTCGCGTGCGGCGTCGCGCTGGCGATAGTCGCCGCAGTCGTGCACGTCCATGCCGAGCCAGTGCCCGGTGCGGTGCATGTAGAAGCGTGCATAGGCGCGCTCGTCGATCACGTCGTCGACGCTGGCGAAGCGCGATTTCGGCACGATGCCGGTGTCGAGCAGGCCCTGCGCGAGTACGCGCACCGCCGCCTCGTGCGGCGCCTCGAACGCCACGCCGGGGCGGGTGGCCGCGGCGGCGGCCGCCTGGGCGGCCAGCACGATCTCGTAGAGCGCGCGCTGCGGGCCCGAGAATCGACCGTTGGCGGGGAAGGTGCGGGTGATGTCGGAGGCGTAGCCCGCGAGTTCGCAGGCCGCGTCGATCAGGATCAGGTCGCCGTCGCGGGCCACCGCGTTGCCGGCCGGGTAGTGCAGCACGCAGGCATTGGCGCCGGCCGCGACGATCGAGCCGTAGGCAGGCCCGGCAGAACCGTGGCGGCGGAATTCGTGCAGCAGCTCGGCCTCGATCTCGTATTCGCGGATGCCGGGTCGCGTCACGGCCATCGCGCGCCGGTGGGCGCTGGCCGAGATGCTGGCCGCGCGGCGCATGATGGCCTGCTCGTGGACGTCCTTCACCAGCCGCATCTCGTCGAGCAGCGGCGCGAGATCGTGAGCGGCGGCCGGCGCGGCCACGCCCGAACGGGCCTTGGCGCGCACCGCCTCGAGCCAGCCGGCGAGCTTGCGCTCGAAGTCGGCCGAGGCGCCGAAGCGGTAATGAACCGCGCCCGCGTCGGCCAGCAGGCGCGGCAGCTCGGCGTCCAGCGCGTCGTTGGCGAAGGCGGCGTCGAAGCCGAAGGCCTCGCGCGCGGCCTCGGGCCCGTAGTGAAAACCTTCCCAGATCTCGCGCTCGGGATGTTTCGCACGACAGAACAGGATCGATTGCGGCTCGCCCTCGGCGGCGCTCGCGTCCAGCACCAGCAGCGCGTCGGGTTCGGCGAAGCCGCTCAGGTAGTAGAAGTAGCTGTCGTGCCGGAACGGATAACCGGCATCGCGGCTGCGCATCACTTCCTGGGCGGTGGGGACGATCGCGACGCCGCCGCCCGACGCGCGCAGCGCGGCGAGCACGCGCGCACGGCGCTGGCGGTAGACGTCGGGGGCGAGGGCGGTTTCGGTGGCGGCGTTCATGGCGCGATTGTAGCGCTGTGGCGACCGCCGCGCCCGCTCCACGGCGGTGCCGAGCGGGCCGCGAAACGCTGCCCGGCGGCTGTTGCATCGGATCCACAGGCCTGATGGCCGACTTGGCGGACAGCCGGCAGGGCCGGTTATGATCGCCGACGACGTATACTCTCGGGCGCTATTTACATTTCAGGCAGGATGATGAAACTCATCGGTTCGCTCAGCAGCCCTTACGTGCGCAAGGCGCGTATCGTGCTCGACGAAAAGAAGATCGACTACAAGCTGGAACTCGAGAACGTGTGGGCAGCCGACACCACGATCCACGCCGCCAATCCGCTCGGCAAGGTGCCGTGCCTGGTGATGGAGGACGGCGCGACTGTGTTCGATTCGCGCGTGATCTGCGAATAAGTCGACACGCTGTCGCCGGTCGGCAAGCTGATTCCGGCCTCGGGCCGCGAACGCGTCGAGGTGCGTTGCTGGGAAGCGCTCGGCGACGGCGTGCTCGACGCCTTGGTCGGGATCCGCATCGAGAACGTGCAGCGCCCGCCCGAGCAACGCGGCGAGGCCTGGATCGCGCGCCAGCAGCGCAAGATCGACGACGGCCTGGTGGCCATGTCGCAGGGCCTCGGCGGCAAGCCGTGGTGCACGGGCAATCACTACACGCTGGCCGACGTCACGCTCGGCTATCTCGATTTCCGCATGCCCGAGCTGGGCTGGCGCGAGCGCCATCCGAATCTCGACAAGCACTACCAGAAGCTGTCGCAGCATCAGACCTTCATCGACACGGTGCCGCAGGACTGAACCACGCGCCTCGCGCGCCAACGAAAACGCCCCGCCGGTCATCCCGGCGGCGCTTTTTTTGTGCGCCCGGCTGGGCGCACACACTTGGAGGTGAAAGTCCTCTACACGCCCGACAAGGGGAAGTGTTAGC
>JAYFRU010000057.1:0-11571 GCA_040946965.1 Burkholderia sp.
TATGCGTCCGAGAGACGCTTGTGTTTGCGTGAAGTAGCCATCGCGAAATCATGCCAGCTTTCGTGTGCCGCTCACATTCCGCAACCCCCCTTCCAGACTGGCTCTCAGGCAGAAAATTCATCACACTTTTCCGCGAAGACCCTCAATTCGAAGGTCGCGACCAACCAGGTTGCCGTCGCGCTGTGGAAGAAGATGGGATTCGAGGTGGTGGGCACGCTGCCGCGTGCCTATCGCCATGCCAGGCTCGGGCTGGTCGATTGCCTCGTGATGTACCGCTGGCTCGGCGAGCCGGATCCGGCCGCCTGAAATGTCGAGGCCGCTGCGTACCACGATGGGCGCGCGGCGGCCCTTGTCTCGCCGCTGTCACCTGACGCGGCGCCCTCGAAATCAGGTAGCCGAGGCCGATTCCGACCCGTGCGTCGCGCCGATCGACGCATAGCTGCCGGTACCTTCCGGCCAGCTCGTCAGCACCTCGAAGCCGTGCTCGGTCACGGCCACCATATGCTCCCATTGCGCCGACAGCGAGCGGTCGCGCGTCACGACGGTCCAGCCGTCCGAGAGCTGCTTGGTTTCCGCCTTGCCGGCATTGAGCATCGGCTCGATGGTGAAGATCATGCCCGGCACCAGCTTGAGCCCGATGCCGGGCCGGCCGTAATGGAGCACCTGCGGTTCGTCGTGATAGACGGTGCCGATGCCGTGCCCGCAATACTCGCGCACCACGCTGTAGCCTGC
Organism: Burkholderia sp.; assembly: GCA_040946965.1. Taxonomy (GTDB): domain Bacteria; phylum Pseudomonadota; class Gammaproteobacteria; order Burkholderiales; family Burkholderiaceae; genus Burkholderia. The sequence continues at coordinate 733 of JAYFRU010000057.1, forward strand.
GGAATGCGCCACGCTCTGGATCGCGTAGCCCACGTCGCCGAGCGTGGCGCCCGGCTTGACGGCCAGGATACCGGCGCGCATCGCCTCGTAGGTGGTGTCCACCAGGTGCCTGGCGGCCGGCGCGGGTTCGCCGACGTAGTACATGCGGCTGGTGTCGCCGAACCAGCCGTCCTTGATCACCGCGACATCGATATTGATGATGTCGCCGTCCTCGAGCACGTGCGCCGACGGGATGCCGTGGCAGACCACGTGGTTGACCGAGGCGCAGATCGTCTTGGGGAAGCCGTGATAGCCGATGTTCGCGGGCGTCGCCTTCTGCACGTTGACGATGTACTCGCGGCACAGCGTGTCGAGCTGGTCGGTGGTGACGCCCGGCTTCACATGCTCGCCGATCATCTGCAGCACTTCGGCCGCGAGCTTGCCCGCCGCGCGCGATTGGGCGATCTCCGCCTTCGAGCGGAGCGTGATTTTCGGAGCGCGTGCCATCACGCCACCTGCGGCAGTGAGGTTTCGTCCGGCGCCGTCTGGACCTCCGCACGCAGCAGCATCTGGCAGATCTCGCCATAGGTCAGCGTCGGGTTCAGTTCGGCCAGCATGCCCACGCGCAGCCAGTGCTCGGCCTGTACATTGATCGAGCGGCTCAGCGCACCGCTGGTGCGGCGCAACGAGTCATGCATCGACTCGGAAATTTTGATAATTCCTATGGTGCCCTATTTATATGAAATGTATCTGCTTCGTATATTAGCAGAAATGGCCGGGCTGGGAAGCGGGTGTTGTCTCGAGGAAAAGAGGTCCCGAATCTCAAGACCTTGTCCGCGTGGTTTCCCGGTGGACGGGCGCCGGCGATGGTGCTGTTCGGACCCGGCTTTCGGTGGTGCGCAGCCCGAGCGGCCTGGATGGTGTGCCTACCCGCGCCACTCATCGCATTGGACTTTGAATGACCCTCGCCACGGCAGCTGTGGGCGGCCGCAAGGGGGCGACTGCTGTCCGCACCGGGCAGGCTTGCCGTCCGGTCGGCTATGATGGCTGTCCTTTCCGAAGTCGCTTCTTATGATCTCCATACGTAATGTCACCCTGCGCTGCGGCATCAATGTCGTGCTCGATCGCGCATCCGTCGTCTTCACGCCGGGAGAAAAAATTAGTCTGGTCGGCCGCAATGGTGCCGGCAAGTCATCCTTCTTCGGTCTTCTCAACGGCACGCTGCATGAAGATAGTGGCAAGTTTTCGATTCCCGCCGCGTGGAAGATGGGCCAGGTCGCGCAAGATATGCCCGAGACCGAGCAGAGCGCGACCGACTTCGTGATCGAGGGCGACACCGTACTGCTGGCCGCGCAGGCGGAAGTGACCGCCCGCAGAAGCCAGCGACGACAGCATGCGCATGGCGGAGGCTTACATGGCCCTGCACGACGCCGGTGCGCATGATGCTTCCTCGCGGGCGCAGGCGTTGATTGATTCTCGGCCTTGGCTTCAGTGATGCGCAGCTCGACCAGCCGGTCAACAGTTTCTCCGGTGGCTGCGCATGCGGCTCCAATTGGCGCGGGCTCTCATGTGCCCGTCGGACTTGCTGTTGCTCGACGAACCGACCAATCACCTGGATCTCGACGCACTGGTCTGGCTGGAAGCGTGGCTCAAACGCTATCAGGGAACCTTGGTGGTGATCAGCCACGATCGGGAATTCCTCGACGCGGTGACGCAGGTGACCCTGCACGTCGACAACGCGAAGCTCGTGCGTTACGGCGGCAACTACAGCAAGTTCGAAGACATGCGTGCCGAGCAGCTCGTCTTGCAGCAGGCCGCGATGGCGAAGCAAGCGGACAAGATCGCCCACCCGCAGAAATTCATCGATCGTTTCAAGGCGAAGGCCTCGAAGGCGAAGCAGACGCAGAGCCGGGTCAAGGCGCTCGAACGCATCGAGAAGATCGCACCGGTGCTGGCCGACGCGGAGTTCAGCTTCGAGTTCAAGGAGCCGCTCAACGTTCCGAACTCGCTGCTGTCGATGCTGGACGCGAGCTTCGGTTACCCCGCGCCGGAAGACGCAGCGCCGGGTACACCTCTTACCATCATTGTGCGAGGCATCAATCGCTCCGTGCTGGCCGGGCAGCGCATCGGCATTCTCGGGGCAAACGGGCAGGGTAAATCCACGCTGGTGAAAACGGTGGCACACGCGCTGGCACCGATCGCGGGCGAGATCAGCGAAGGCAAGGGCCTGAACATCGGCTACTTCGCCCAGCAGGAACTCGACGTGCTGCGCCCTCTCGATACGCCGATCGAGCACATGATCCGCCTTGCCAAGGACACGCCGGCGCATATGCGCGCACCGGGCCAGAGCGGCACGGAACAATCGCTGCGGACTTTCCTCGGCAGCTTCAGTTTTAGCGGCGATATGGTCCATCAGCAGGTCGGCACGATGAGCGGCGGAGAAAAGGCCCGGCTCGTGCTGTGCATGATCGTGTGGCAGCGCCCCAATCTGCTGCTGCTCGACGAACCGACCAACCACCTCGACCTGGCTACTCGTGAAGCGCTGGGTATGGCGCTCAATGAATTCGAAGGCACGGTGATGCTTGTTAGTCACGACCGGTCGCTGCTGCGTGCGGTATGTGATGAGTTCTGGCTCGTGACCAAGGGCGGTGTGGAGCCCTTCGACGGCGATCTGGACGACTACCAGCAGTTCCTGCGCGACGAGGCGCGTCGGATGCGCGAGCAGGCTAGCTTGCAGTGAGTGTGGGCGGTGCGGCTCAAACCCCTTCCGCCGCGGGCAGCGCCAGCGTCACCGTAGTGCCCTGCCAGGCCGCGCTGCGCACGCGGATGTCTCCTGCATGGCGCTCCACCACGGCCTTGACGAAGGCCATCCCGAGCCCGACGCCCTTGCTCTCGGGCTGGCCGTCGAGGCGGAAGCGCCGGTAGCGCTCGAACAGCCGCGCCTGGTCGGCGATGTCGATGCCGTAGCCGTGATCGCGGATCACGCAGCGCACGGTGGCGCGGTCCTCGCTCAGCTCGACCATGCATTCCACGCGCGTGCCTGCCTTGCTGTACTTCACGGCATTGCCGAGCAGATTGATCAGCGCGCGCGAGAGCAGCGCCGGATCGCCACGCGCCAGCACGTCCTCGCGGCGCGCCACGTCGTCGATCACGATCGCCTTCTCGTCCGCGAGCGGCCAGACCGCGTCGCGCGCCTCGTTCATCAGATCGGCGAGGTTGACCAGCACCGGTTCGAATTCGCCGGCCTCGGCGCGCGACATCTGCGCGAAGCCGTCGGCCATCGCCAGCGTGTGGCGCGCGAGCTTGTCGATGCGCGCGAGCCGCTCGCGCGGCACGCAATCGGGCGGGCAGGTGCCGGGCGCCTCGTCGGGCTGGTTGACGAGCACGATCACCGAGGTCAGCGGCGCGCGCATGTCGTGCGAGAACAGCGTCAGCATGTCGTCGCGCTGGCGTTCGAGCACGTTGCGCCGTACATAGGCGCGGCGCAAGGTATCGAGCGCGTCGCTGACGCGCCGGATTTCCAGGCTCGCGCCGGCCGGCACCGCGATCGGCGAGACGTCGCCCTCGCTCAAGGCGATGATGCGCCGGCGCAGGTGGTCGAGCGGGATCAGCAGGGCGCGGCGCGCGCTGCGCACCAGCGCATGGAGGATCGCCAGGCTCAGCAGGGTGGCGAGGATCGAGATCGCCACGCGCAGGCGCGCCAGGTTGCGGTAGGCGGTGGCGCGTGCCTGCGCCGATTCGATCACGCGATCGCGCAATTGCTCGGAAGGCTGGAACATCGGCACGATGCGCCGCGAGAAGTCGGCGGCGCTGAGCGAGTAGCGGCCGTCGCGGCCCTCGCCGAGGGTCTGGTCGACCAGCGGCACGATGCCGTTGTCGAGCGCGCTGTTCAGGCGCATGAAGTCGACGGCGATCGCCGTGTTGCCGAGCTGCGGCACGACCGCCCCGGCGATCAGCGAGCGCAGCTGCTCGATGCGCCCGCGCATCAGCATGATCTGCGAGAGCCGCTCGCGATCGAGCGGCTGCTGCAGGAACATCGGCACGATGAACAGCGAGCCGAGCCGGCCCGAGTATTCGCGCAGGTCGCCCAGCAGGCGCGCGAGCAGCAGCGCACCGGCCACGTCGGGGTTGCCGAGCGTGGCATGGGTGGCCAGGTCGTCGATCAGCGGCGTGAGCGCGTCGACGATCCCGAACAGCCGCCCCTGTATCTGCGCGATCTGCCGTTCCGTGCGCGCGTCGCTCGGTTGCGCGGCCAGCGCATCCACGTCCCGGCGCACCGCCGTCAACCGCGCGACGATCAGGTCGAATGCGTCGAGCAGGGTTCCCGGGTCGGTCGGACCGAGGTTGGACGCGTGGACGAGCCCGTCGCGGAATGCCGCCAGGGCCGCATCGGAGCGCTGCCGCGCCTCGGCCAGGGTGCGTCCGACGGCATCGTCGCCGCGCAGGTGGGCGAGCTGGTCGTTGGTCGGCCCGCGTTCGGCCGAGACCAGGTTGGCGGCCACCATCGCGATGCGCACCAGCTCGAAGGCGAGCAGGTCCGCGTTGCCTTGCCGGTAGCGTGCATAGCTGTTCGCCACGATCGTGCCGCACAGCAGCACCAGCATCGCCACCACCAGCGTGAGGCCGATGCGCATCCTCTGCTGGATCGTCAGCTGGCCCAAGCCCGGCCTGGGCAGCGGGTTCAGGGAAAAAAATCGGCGCATGGCGCATTACCCATACAGTGGATCCGGGCGGCCGCGCCGGCAGGGCGGCCAGTTGTGCGCCGATATTAGCGGAATCCGGGAACGCCGAAAGCAGGAAGATGCGAGCAGGGCGGGCGGCGTGCGAAGCGGCGCCGGCTCCCGGCTGGGGAGGGCGCTTCGTGGCCGGCGGCGGATGCGGGGCAATCAGCCCGAAGCAAGGCCGCGCCCGGCGGGTTTACCGGGCGCCAACGCTGCGGGCTGCCGGGGGATCAGGCGATGCCGATGCGCCACTGCCCTTGCGGCAGCGTGCCGTTCACGGCGAAATCGCCGACGATGCGCTCGCGGTAGATGCGCGGATTGTGCGAGGCGATGGTGCGCGCGTTGCGCCAGTAGCGGTCCAGGCCGTTGCCGCGCAGCGTCGCCGAGGCGCCGAGCGCGTCGAACACGCTGCCGGTGGCCTCGAGCACGAGGTCGATGACCACCGCCTGGGCCTGCCAGATCTCGAGTTCGGCCTCGGCGATGGCGGTCGCGTCTGGGTTCGCGGCGGCCTCGTCGGTCGCGGCGCGCGCCGGTTCGGTCAAGCTCGCCGCCGCTTGCGTGGCCCGCTCCAGTACGCGGGCCGCCTGCGCCACGGCGGCGGCCGCCGCCCAGGCTTGCGAGCGGGCGCGGCCGATCACCTGCAGCACCTGCGCGTCGTCGGCCGGCCGCGCGGCCGGCGCGTGGCTATAGCTGCGGCGGCGCGCGGCGACCTGCGCCGCTGCGTCGTTGACGGCCGCGCGGGCGATGCCGGCCAGCGTGGCCAGGTGCACCAGCTGATAAAACGCTTCGGAGTAATCGAAGGGCGCGCGCTCGACGATCTCGCGCTCGTCGACGGCCACCTCCACGAAATGGCTGGTGCCGCTGGCGGTGAGCCGCTGCCCCATGCCGTCCCAGTCGTCGATCACTTCCACGCCGCTCGCGCGCCGGTCGATGGTGACGCTGACATAGGCGTCGTTCGGGTCGCTCGCGCCGACGTGGATCCAGTCGGCAAACAGCGAGCCGGTGGTATAGAACTTGGTGCCGTTCAGGCACCAGCCCTGCTCGCCGCGCGTGAGGCGCGTGGCGAACTGCGATTGCTTCGCGTCGCCAGTCTCGGACCACGCGCCGCCGACGATATCACCCTTCGCGAGCCGCGTGAGCCAGATGTTGCGCCGCGCGGCAGGGCTGCCGAGCACGTGCTCGACGAAGCCGAAATGCGCGCGCAGCGCCTGGGTCGGGTTCGAATCGGCTTCAGACAACTCGATCAGCAGCTCGAAGAATTCGGGCAGGCCGAGGCCGAGCCCGCCGTATTCGCGCGGCACGCGCACGGCGGTGAAGCCGGCGTCGCGCAGCCAGTCGATGCTATCGAAGGGCAGGCGGCGCTCGATCTCGCTGGCCACGGCCTGCTCGCGGATGCGCGCGAACAGCGGGCGGAACGGGGCCACCAGGCCCGCGTAGGCGTCGCGGGGCGGCTCGCCCCAGGCGGTGGCCGCGACGAGGTCGGAAGGCAGGGCGGAAGCGCGGTCTTGGGACATGGAAGAAAAACCTGGGTTGAAGTCGGGAAAGGCCGGGCTGGGCGCGTGCGGCTCAGGCCGTCGCGCCCAGCCCGGCGAAGCTGAGCGCGAGCACCACCAGGATCAGCGCGCCGGTGGCGACCTGCTGCCAGTAGAAGTTCCAGCCGATCAGCAGCAGGCCGTTGGCGACCAGGCTCAGCAGCAGCACGCCGAGCAGGGTGCCGGACACGCTCGGCCGCCGCGCCGGCGACAGCGTGGTGCCGATGAAGGTGGCGCCGATCGCGTTGAGCAGGTAGCCGTTGCCGGACAGCGGCACATAGGCCTTGACGGTGGAGGACAGCAGCAGCCCCACCACACCGTAGACCAGGGCGCTGGCCACGAAGTCGGCGGTGACGATGGCCGCCACCGGCAGTCCCGAATGGCGCGCCACGCCGGGCTGCACGCCGAACGCGACGGCGGCGCGGCCGAAGCTCGACCAGGCCAGCGCGGCATGCACGGCGAACGCCAGCACCGCCACGATCACCAGCGGCACCGGCACGCCACCGAGCCTGCCGTGCGCGAGCGCGCCGAAAAGCGGCGGCAGCGCCAGGTTCAGCAGGTAGACCGGCTGGCCGCCGTCGGTGGCCAGCTGCTGCACCGTCTGCCCGATGAACAGCGTGCCGAGCGTGGCGAGGAAGGGCGCGATGCCGATCCGCGCGATCAGCAGGCTGGTTGAAGAGGCCGACCGCCGCGGCCGCCGCCAGGCCGCCGGCGAGCGCGAGCGGCACGCCGACGTGATGGGCGCACCGCAGCACGAAGGCGAGGCTGGCCAGGTCGATCGCGCTGCCCAGCGAGAGATCGACGGCGCCCAGCGCGAGCGCGAGCGTCATGCCGAGCGCGGCGATCGCGAGCAGCGCGAAATTGTTGAGCAGCACGTCGGCTAGGTTGCCGGTCCGCGCGAAGCCGGGCGCGAACACGGCGAAGAACAGGATCACGGCCAGCAGCGCGCCGACCAGGGTGAAGCGCCGCAGCGAACCGAGGCGCGCGAAGGCGGACAGGCGAGCCTCAGTGATGGGCGCGGCTCCCGGCATGGCGGCGACCACGATCGCGGTGGTCGCGACCACGAACAGGATCAGCACGCCCTCCACGCCGTTGACCCAGTAGCTCGACACGTTGTCGAGCTGGAAGCCGTTGCCGATCACGCCGATGAACAGCACCGCCAGCAGCGTGCCGGGAATGGTCGGCACCAGGCGGCGCGAGAACACCACGCCGAGCAGGGCGGCGGCCACCACGGTCAGCAGGTTGTCGCCCGCGCCGGGCGAGCTGCCGCTCAGCAGGGCGAGGTTGGCGAGCGCGGCCAGCGCCGCCGCCAGCCCGCTCAGCACGTAGCTGCCCGCGATCGCGCGATTCACGCGCAGGCCGGCCGCGCGCGCGGCCTCGGGATGCGCACCCACTGCCTGCAGGCGCAGCCCTAAGGGCGTGCGATGGATCAGCAGCGTGAAGGCGACGGCAGCTGCCAGCAGCGCGAGTGCGAGAGTGGGCACGCCGGCGATGCCCTCGCCGAGCAGGAAGCCGAGCAGCGGCGAGCTGGCCGGCACCGAGGTGTTCTGCGTGAGCACCAGCTCGAAGCCGGCGCACAGGTTCATGGTGGTCAGCGTGGCGAGCAGCGGGTAGATGCGCAGCACGATCACGGCGAAGGCATTGAGCGCGCCGATCGCCGCGCCGGCCGCCAGCGTCAGCGCGAGTGTCAGGCCGGGCGAGATGCCGGCGCGCAGCGCGACGGCGTACACGGCGGCGCAGAAGCCGAGGTTGGCGGCCACCGACAGGTCGAGGCCGCTGCGGATCGGGTCGGCGCCGCCGCCGATCAGCACTACCGTCAGGCCGAAGCCGAGCAGCCCGACCACGGCCGATTGCTGGACCACGTTGGCGAGATTGGCGAGCGTCAGGAACAGCGGCGAGCTGAGCGCGAACACCGCCAGCACGGCCGCGAAGGCGAGCGCCGCGCCGCTGCGCAGCCACCATTGCGCGCCGGGCAGCGGCAGGCGCTGGGCCGGGCGCGGCGAAGCCGGCGAGCCACCGCTGGAGGCCGCATCGGGCCGCGCATCGAGGACCTTGCTCATGCCGCTACCTCCGTGCGTGCGTGACCGCGTTCGAAGGCATCGCCGCCGCGCGCGCCGGTGGCCCAGGCGAGCAGCTCGTGGCGATCGGTCTCGCGCGTGACGAGCTCGCACACCAGGCGGCCGCGCGCCATCACCAGCACGCGGTCGGTGATGCCGAGCAGTTCGATCAGGTCGCTCGAGAACAGCAGCACGCTGGCGCCCTCGCGCGCGAGGCGATCGAGCAGCCGGTAGATCTCGTGCTTCGCGCCGATATCGACGCCGATGGTGGGTTCATCCAGCAGGTAGACATGCGAATCGCGGCTCAGCCACTTGGCGAGCGCGACCTTCTGCTGGTTGCCGCCCGACAGCTGGCGCACCGGCGCATCGCTGCCGGGCGCGCGGATCGCCAGCGCCTCGATCAGGCCCGCCACGATGCCGGTTTCGCGGGCGCGGGCCACCAGGCCGAAGCGGCTCACGCGCGCGAGGCTGGCCAGCGAGATGTTCTCACGCACCGACAGCGCGGGCGCCACACCGTGCGCGCGGCGATCCTCGGGCACGAAGGCGATGCCCTGGCGCACCGCGTCGCGCGGCGAGCGCAGGCGCAGCGCGCGGCCGTTCAGGGCGAGGCTGCCGCTCACGCCGCGTTCGAGCCCGAACAGGCTGCGCACCAGCGGCTTGCCGCCGGAGCCGAGCAGGCCCGTCACGCCGACGATCTCGCCGCGCCCCACCGAGAACGACACGTCCCCGAAGCGCCCGGGCGCCGACAAAGCATGCACGCTCAAGCGTGCGGGGCCGGTCGCGCGCGGCGCGGCCGGCGCGCCCGATGGCCCGTCCTCGCCGATCATCGCGGCCACCATGGCCTCCATCGAAGTTGCGCGCGCATCGAAATGGGCGACGTCGGCGCCGTCGCGCAGCACCGTCACGCCATCGCAAACCTGGGCGATCTCGTTCAGGTAATGCGACACATAGAGAATGGTCTGTCCGCGTTCGCGCAGGTGTTCGATGGTGCTCAGCAAGCGATCCACCTCGCGGCTCACCAGCGCGGCGGTCGGTTCGTCGAAGACCAGGATGGCGGGCTGCTCCACTAGCACGCGTGTGATCTGCACCAGTTGCTGCTCGACCACGCTCAGTTCGCCGATCAGCCGATCGGGCGGCAGCGTCACGCCGAAATGCGTGTCGAGCGCGTCGCGCGCCGCGCGCCGCATCCGGCGCCGGTCGAGCACGCGCAGCGTGCCGGCCGCGCGCGGCCCGAAGGCCGGCTCGCGGCCCAGCGACAGCGCCTCGGCCACCGTCAGCGTCGGCGCCAGCAGGCGTTCCTGGTGGATGAAGCCGATTCCGGTCGCGCGCTGCTGCGCGAGCCCGTCGACTTCGATGCTTCCGACGTCGGCCTGATGGATGCCCGCCAGGATCTTGATCAGGGTGGACTTGCCCGCCCCGTTCTGGCCGATCAGGCTATGCACGGTGCCGCGCGGCACCGTCAGCGAGGCGCCGCGCAGGGCCGGCACGCCGTCGAAACGCTTGACGATGCCGTGCAGCGCCAGCGCGGGCGGCGTGCTGGCCGGCCCGCTCATTTCGATGCGGCCGCAACGGGCTGGGTCTGGCCGAGCGTCTGCTGCAGCGAGCCGGCATTGTCCTTGGTCACCAGCAGCGAGGGCACGTAGGTATAGGGCGGCAGCGTGCGGTCGCCGGCCAGGTAGCGCGCCACGTTGTCGGCCGCAGTCTTGCCGATCAGCGCCGGCTGCTGTGCCACCGCCGCGCCCGCGCTCGATTTCGGATCCTTGACCAGCGTCACCACGTTGGGGCTACCGTCCACCGCGTAGGTGCGGATCTCGCTGCGATGCGCGGCGTCCACGGCCTGGGTGGCGCCCACCTGCGGCACGTCCCAGGCCGACCAGATCGCCGAGATCTGCCCCTTCGGATACTTGGTCAGCAGCTGGCTGACCTGCGCATAGGCGTTCTGCACCGTGTTCGGGATCACGTCGCGCAGCTCGGGCTCGATGATGTGGACCTTCGGGTAGTACTTCAGCACGGCCTTCAGCTGGTCGTAGCGGATCGCGCAGACCGACACGCCGTAGAAGCCGTTGAAGACCAGGATGTTGCCCTCGCCGTGGATGTCGTTGACCAGCTTCAGCGCCAGCTGTTCGCCGATGAAGAAGTTGTCCGAGGTAGTGTCGTTGAGGCTGGCCGGCGAGGCCGTGTCGATCGTGAACAGCGGGATTCCGGCCTGGCGGATCTTCTGCAGCCAGGGTTCGAGCACCGAGGCGGTGCCGAGCTGCTCGATGATCGCGTCGGGCTTCTGCGCGATCAGCGTCTGGATCTGGGCGATCTGGCGGTTGTCGTTGCGGCCGGCGTCGAGCGCGATCGGCGTGCCGCCGAGGCGCTTGACCTCGTCGATGGTGCCCTGGTAAGCCTTGGGGTCCCAGTAATGGTCGGTGCCGGCGGCCGTGATGCCGATCCGCTTGCCCTTCAGCGAGGGCACCGGCGAGGTGTCGGGCGCGGGGGGGGGGGGGGGGGGGGGGGGGGGGGGGGGGGGGGGGGGGGGGGGGGGGGGGGGGGGGGGGGGGGGGG
>JAYFRU010000058.1:0-11562 GCA_040946965.1 Burkholderia sp.
TCCGCAAGCCGCAGGCGTAAGCGCTAGCCGATCAGCCGCCGAGGCGCAAGGGGCGGGTTCGCTGATCGCTTACGATGCAATGGCGAATTACCCCATGGCGGTGAGAAGAGGATGACACTGCGGGGCTGGAACGACGACGATGAAGCCGGAGGCCCGACCGGCAACGCACAAAGGCCCCGAAGAGCAAAAAGCCCATTCAGGTAATCCTGAACGGGCTTTGCGTATCTGGCGGAGCGGACGGGACTCGAACCCGCGACCCCCGGCGTGACAGGCCGGTATTCTAACCAACTGAACTACCGCTCCAGTCTTTTACAACTTACCAGCAGGCGTCTTGCCGGCACATCGATCGAATCTCGAGCGACGCCGAATCTTGGCGTCCCCTAGGGGATTCGAACCCCTGTACTCACCGTGAAAGAGTGATGTCCTAGGCCTCTAGACGAAGGGGACTGCGTACCGCAACCACTGACCACGAATCGTTTGAATGGTGGAGGTCAGCGGGATCGAACCGCTGACCTCTTGCATGCCATGCAAGCGCTCTCCCAGCTGAACTATACCCCCTTGCACCATGAACGCGGAGATTGCCGACTGCCAATCTCTTTACTACTCTTGCCCTTCAACAATAAAGCCCGTTTAAAAGTCAGCCGAACGGGCTTTGCGTATCTGGCGGAGCGGACGGGACTCGAACCCGCGACCCCCGGCGTGACAGGCCAGTATTCTAACCAACTGAACTACCGCTCCAGTCTTTTACTGCTCACCAGCAGGCGTTGGTCGATTCTTGCCGGCACATCGATCGAATCTCGAACGACGCCGAATCTTGGCGTCCCCTAGGGGATTCGAACCCCTGTACTCACCGTGAAAGGGTGATGTCCTAGGCCTCTAGACGAAGGGGACAAAATCTTCTCAGACTCTGTCTTGCTGCTGGACCTTGCTGTTTGCGCATTTAGCAAAGACCAAGATTCTTACTGGTTTTCAGCGATTTGTGAAGGATTTTTTTCAAACCACTTTATCGCCACGGCTTCAATCAGACTACTGCAAAAACTGTTCCGTTGGTGGAGGTAAGCGGGATCGAACCGCTGACCTCTTGCATGCCATGCAAGCGCTCTCCCAGCTGAGCTATACCCCCTTGCAGAACAGAAATGAGATCATAGAGAGCACCCCAGAGTTTGTAAATACCCTTTTTATCGGAATCGCGAAAATTTTCGTCCCGCGATTCCCTCGAAAGCCGGCCGGAAACAGCGGCCCGCCCCGAGGCGCTCCATCACCTCAAACAGCGAGGCGCGAGATTACGACATTTCGATCTAGCAGGGCAAGCACCGCGTCGATCGAGGGCGTGTGGGTGGTGCCCACCACCAGCAGGCGCACCGGCATCGCCAGCAGCGGCATCTTCAGGCCATGCTCGGTGAGCGTGGCCTTCAGCGCGGCCGCGATGCCCTCCTTGCTCCACTCGGCCGTCTTCAGCGCTTCGGCGAGGCCGGCCAGCGCCGGCTTCACCGCATCGGTCACGCGCTGCGCGAGTTCTTCCGCGTCGGGCGCCGGCACGCGATAGAACATCGCCGCGCCGTCGACGATCTCCTTGATGGTCGAGGCGTGGTCCTTCATCAGGCCGATCACTGCGGGCAGGTCCGCGCCGCCTGCCAGCGTCGCCTCGTCGATGCCGAGCGCGGCGAAGAAGGGCTTGGCGAGTTCGGCCAGGCGCGCGTTGTCGGCTTCCTTGATGTAGTGGTTGTTGAGCCAGTTGAGCTTGTTGTGGTCGTACTGCGCCGGCGACTTGCCCAAGTGCTCGAGATCGAACCAGGACACGAACTGCTCGCGTGAGAAGATCTCGGCATCGCCGTGCGACCAGCCCAAGCGCGCCAGGTAGTTGAGCACGGCCTCGGGCAGGTAGCCTGCGTCGCGATAGCCCATCACGCTCATCGCGCCATGGCGCTTGCTCATCTTCTCGCCCTGCTCGTTGAGCACGGTGGCCAGGTGCGCGTAGACCGGCACCTCGCCGCCCAGCGCACGCAGGATGTTGATCTGGCGCGGCGTGTTGTTGACGTGGTCGTCACCGCGGATCACGTGGGTGATCTGCATGTCGAGATCGTCCACCACCACGCAGAAGTTGTAGGTCGGGGTGCCGTCGGGACGCGCGATCACCAGGTCGTCGAGTTCCTCGTTGGAGATCTCGATCCTGCCCTTCACGGCGTCGTCCCACGCCATCGAGCCCGTCAGCGGGTTGCGGAAACGCAGCACCGGCTGCACGCCGGCCGGCGGCTCGGGCAGCACCTTGCCCGGCTCCGGGCGCCAGGTGCCGTCGTAGCGCGGCTTCTCGCCGGCCTCGCGCTGGCGTTCGCGCAGCGCATCCAGTTCCTCGGTCGACATGTAGCACGGGTAGACCAGGTCCTGCGCGAGCATCTGCGCGAGCACCTCGCGATAGCGGTCCATGCGCTGCATCTGGTAGAACGGGCCCTCGTCGAAATCGAGATCGAGCCACTTCATGCCCTCGAGGATCGCCTCGACCGAGGCCTCCGACGAACGTTCGAGATCGGTGTCCTCGATGCGCAGCACGAAGGCGCCCTGGGTGCTGCGGGCGAAGGCCCAGGGATAGAGGGCCGAGCGGATGTTGCCGAGGTGGATGAAGCCGGTCGGGCTCGGAGCGAAGCGGGTACGGACAGGACGGGTCATGGACGGTAACTCGATGGCCGCTCGCGCGGCCCGATAGCAAACGACGCGGCGACGGCGCGCGATACAGCCGGGCGCGGTCGGCAGCGGGAAGGAAAGATCCGGAATTATAACCGCCGACGGCCCCCTTCCGGGCATGCCCCCGGCCGTTCGGCCGGGCCGGGGCGCTTCGCGCGCGGGCCCGGCAAGCCGCCTGGGCGACGCTCCCGGCCGCGCTTCATGCGCTACTCGATGCCCCACGCCATGCCCCTTGCCGGGCAAGCCTCGCGCCGCTTGCTTTATGATGTGCGCGCTGCGGCAGGTCCGCCGCGCGCGAGGCCGCCAGCACGCCCGACAGGCGCGCCCCGCCTCGCCTCTCGCCTCTCGCCGCGCCCCGCGCGCGGCCGCCCCGTCTGCCGGAGAATGCCCCGATGTCGTCGTCCCCCCACCTGTCCCGTCGCCAGTTTTCCTTGGCCTCGATGTCCGCGTCGCTGGCCGCGTGCACCTCGTTCGGCGGCAAGTCCGATGCCGGCAAGACGCCCCCGCCGCCGCTGGCGGCCACCCAGCCGCGCCGCCCGCTGAAAGTAGGCATCGCGCTGGGCGGCGGTGCCGCGCGCGGCTTCGCGCACGTCGGCGTGCTCAAGGCGCTGGAGGCACGCAACATCTCGATCGACCTGGTGGCCGGCACCAGCGCGGGCTCGGTGGTCGGCTCGCTGTATGCCTCGGGCCTGAACGCCTTCGACCTCAACAAGCTGGCGCTCACCATGGACGAGGCCTCGATCAGCGACTGGGCCCTGCCCTGGCGCTCGCGCGGCCTGCTGATGGGGGTGGCGCTGCAGAACTACATCAACAAGACGCTCAACAACCGGCCGATCGAGAAGATGACGCGCCCGCTCGGCATCGTCGCCACCGACCTGCAGAACGGCCAGCCGATCCTGTTCCAGCGCGGCAACACGGGCCTGGCGGTGCGTGCCTCGAGCAGCGTGCCCTCGGTGTTCGAGCCGGTGCGCATCGGCAGCCGCGAATACGTCGACGGCGGCCTGGTGAGCCCAGTGCCGGCCTCGTTCGCGCGCAAGATGGGCGCCGATTTCGTGATCGCCGTCGATATCTCGGCGCGCCCCGAGGGCGCCGCCACCGGCAACCCGATCGAGCTGCTGCTGCAGACCTTCACGATCATGGGCCAGACCATCAAGGCCTACGAGCTCGACAAGTACGCCGACGTGGTGATCCGCCCGAACCTGGCGGCGATGAGCGCGAGCGACTTCACGCAGCGCAATTCGGCGATCCTGGCCGGCGAGGAAGCGGCCGCCAGCATCATGCCGGAGCTGCAGGCCAAGCTGGCCGCCGCGCAGGTGCGCGCGAGCGCCTGAGCCGCCGCCGAACCGCCTGGACGCCCGGGGGCCCCTTCCGGCATTGCCTGAGCGCCAGGCGCGCCCGTCAGGGCACCTGGCGGCCCGGCGCACAGCACTCGGCCCGCCCCGCCGTCCGCCGCCCCTTCCCGACACCCCAAAGCAAAAACCCCGGCTCCTTGCGGAAGCCGGGGTCGGCCATGCTTGCCTGCGGCAATCGGGATCAGTTGCTCGGCGTGAAATCCGCCGCGTTGCCGCCGATCGTCGCGCTCACGCGCTGGCGCAGGTCGTCGGGCTTGGTCGGGAATTCCGACTCGAGCCGGCGCGCGCCCGTGAAGCGCTTTTCCCAGTAGCTGCTGTCGAGAGCGTCGACGCGGATCGTGCTGCCCGTCGAGGGCGAGTGCACGAACTTGTTGTCGCCGATGTAGATGCCCACGTGCGAGAAGGTGCGGCGCATGGTGTTGAAAAACACCAGGTCGCCCGGCTTGAGCTCGCTCATGCGGACCTTCTCGCCGACGCGGCTCATTTCCTCGGCACGACGCGGCAGCGACATGCCGAGCGTGTCCTGGAACACGTAGCGCACGAAGCCGCTGCAATCGAGACCCGAATCGGGAGAGTTGCCACCCCAGCGGTAACGCACGCCGATCATGTTCAGCGCGCCGACCACCACGTCGCTGGCCTTGCCGGCCATGCCGGAGAGGAACGACTTGGCGCCGCCCGTGCTGGCTGCCGGGGCGCTGGCTTGCGGACTCTGGGTGGAGGAAGTCGGCCCGGATTGAGCCGGGAATGCGACATTCTGATTAAAACTGCCGGCTTCGTCGGCGAACGCGCCGGGAGCTGCAGCAATCAGGACGCCGACAAACAGCCCGGCGACGGCGCGCGTACATACCTGGGTAAGGGAGCGGTGCTGCATCGGTCGGTAATTTTGTGCTTAAAAATCAGGTGATTGCAGGTAATTGCCGGAAATTTCGGTCGATACTAGCCAGACGGTATTTGTTTGTCAAAATGAATTGAAAAATTCAATCAATATCTGCACATCATTTGGGCAACCCCGGCGGGTCGAGCGAAGCGAGAAGCTTGCGCGTGTACGGGTGTGACGGTTCCATGAAAATTTTTCCGACTTCCCCGCTCTCGACGATTTCCCCGCCCTGCATCACCGCCACCCGATGCGCCATCGCGCCGATCACTTCCAGGTCGTGGCTGATGAAGACATAGCCCAGGTTGTACTTGCGCTGCAGGTTGGCGAGCAGCTTCAGGACCTGCTGCTGGATCGACACGTCCAGCGCGCTGGTGGGCTCGTCGAGTACCAGCACGCTGGGCGCCAGCACCAGGGCGCGGGCGATCGCGATGCGCTGGCGCTGGCCGCCCGAGAACTCGTGCGGGTAGCGATGCAGCATGGTGCGATCGAGCCCGACCTCGCGCAGCACCGCCGTCACGCGCTCGCGCAGTGCCTCGGCGGACAGCTCGGGCCGGTGCAGGGCCAGCCCCTCGCCGACGATGCGCTCGATGGTATGGCGCGGCGAGAGCGAGCCGAACGGGTCCTGGAGCACCACCTGCATGCGCGCGCGCAGGCGCCGCGCGTCGGCGCCGCGCCAGCTCGCCAGCGGCCGCCCGTCGAATTCGATGCGGCCGGACTCGATGCGCTGCAGGCCGAGCAGGGCCATCGCCAGGGTCGACTTGCCCGAGCCCGACTCGCCCACCACCCCGAGCGTCTCGCCCTGCCGCACCGAGACGCTGACCTGCCTGACCGCCGTGAAACGCCCGCTGCGGAACCAGCCGGCCAGACCCGGCAATGTATGCCGAAAGCCGACCGTCACCTCGTGCGCGTCGAGCATCACCGGCGCGATCGGCAGCACCGGCGCGGCGGTGCGCTGCGGCCGGCTGTTCAGCAGCTTGCGCGTATAGGGGTGCTCCGGCTTGGCGAAGATCCGCTCCACCTCGCCGCTCTCCACCAGCCGCCCCTTCTCCATCACCGCCACGCGCTGCGCGAAACGACGCACCAGGCTCAGGTCGTGCGTGATCAGCAGGATCGACATGCCGCGCGTGAGCTCGGCATCGCGCTGCAGGTCCAGCAGCAGCTCGACGATCTGCGCGCGGATCGTCACGTCGAGCGCGGTGGTCGGCTCGTCGGCCAGCAGCAGGCGCGGCCGGCAGACCAGCGCCATCGCGATCATGGCGCGCTGGCGCTGCCCGCCGGAGAGCTGGTGCGGATAGCTGTCGACGCGCCGCTCGGGCTCGGCGATGCCGGTGCGCCCCAGCAGCGCGATGGCGCGCGAGCGCGCCTCGCGTTTCGAGACGCCGTCGTGCAGCACGATGGTCTCGACGATCTGGTCGCCCACCGTATAGAGCGGATTGAGCGCCGTCATCGGCTCCTGGAAGATCATCGCGATCTCCGAGCCGCGCAGGCCGCGCATGGCGCGCTCGCCGAGCGCACCGAGCTTGCGCCCGTCGAAGCGGATGCTGCCGCCCTGCTCGGCATCGCGCAGCAGGCGCAGTATCGCCAGCGCGGTCACGCTCTTGCCCGAGCCCGACTCGCCGACCAGGGCGACGCGCTCGCCGCGGCCGATCGTCAGCGAGACGTCGTCGACGGCCAGCGTGTCGCCGAAACTCACGCTCAGGTGCTCGATCGACAGCAGCGGCTCGCCCGACGCCGCCGCGCCGCCGGCCCGGTCGGTTGCGCCCGCAACCTGGCCCGGGGCGCCCGCCAGCGCCGCCCGATCAGGCTCGCCTGCCTGCGCCGGCGCGGCCGACGGCTTCACGCCCTGCCCCGGCTTCATCGCGCACCTCCGGCCGCGCGCGAGGTATCGGCCACGCGCGAATCGAGCGCATTGCGCAGCGCATCGCCCATGAAGGTCAGCAGCAGCAGCGTGAGCACCAGCACCACGAAGGTGGCCAGCGAGATCCACCAGGCGTCCAGATTGGCCTTGCCCTGCGAGAGCAGCTCACCCAGGCTCGGCCTGGGCGGCGGCACGCCCAGGCCGAGGAAATCCAGGCTGGTCAGCGCCAGGATCGAGCCGCTCATGCGAAACGGCAGGAAGGTGATCACGGGCGTGAGGCTGTTGGGCAGCACGTGGCGCCAGATGATCTGCCAGTTCGACAGGCCCATCGCGCGCGCGGCGCGCACGTAGCCCTGGGTGCGGTTGCGCAGGAACTCAGCGCGCACGTAGTCGGCCAGGCCGACCCAGCCGAACAGCGAGAGCAGCACGATCAGCAGCAGGAAGCTGGGCTCGAAGATCGAGGCGAAGATGATCAGCAGGTAGAGCTCGGGCATCGAGCTCCAGATCTCGATCAGGCGCTGCCCGACGATGTCGATGCGCCCGCCGTAGAAGCCCTGCACCGCACCGGCCAGGATTCCCAGCACGGTGCCGATCAGGGTCAGCACCAGCGCGAACTCGACCGACACGCAGAAGCCGTAGACTAGCCGCGCGAGCAGGTCGCGGCCCTGCGCGTCGGTGCCGAGCCAGTTGTCGCGCGAGGGCGGCGCCGGGTTGGGCAGCGCCGAGAAGTAGTTCAGCGTCGTGTAGGAATAGCGGTTTGGCGGGTAGAGCGTGAAGTTGCCCGGCGCGTCGAGCCGCTTGCGCACATAGGGGTCGAGGTAGTCGGCCGGGGTCGGGAAATCGCCGCCGAAGGTGGTTTCGGCGTAGTCCTTGACGATCGGGAAGTACCAATGGCCGTCGTAGCGCACCACCAGCGGCTTGTCGTTGGACCACAACGGCGCGGCCAGGCTGATCGCGAACGCAACCACGAACACCACCAGGCTCCAGTAGCCCAGGCGCTGACGGCGAAAGCGCGGCCAGACGCGGCGCGCGGGAGACGGCGAGACGCGCGCGCGGGCGGCGTCGATCCGGGAGGAAACGGCGGCTCGGCTCAACTCAGCGCTCCAGTTGGTCGAATTGGATCCGGGGGTCGACCCAGACGTAGCAGAGATCGGAGACCAGCTTGGTGACCAGGCCGATCAGCGTGAACAGGTAGAGCGTGCCGAGCACCACCGGGTAGTCGCGGCGAATCACCGATTCATAGGACAGCAGGCCCAGGCCGTCGAGCGAGAACAGCGTCTCGATCAGCAGGCTGCCCGAGAAGAAGGCGCCGATGAAGGCGGCCGGGAAGCCGACGATCAGCGGCAGCAGCGCGTTGCGGAACACATGCTTCCAGAGCACGCGCCGCTCCGACAGGCCCTTGGCGCGCGCGGTCAGCACGTACTGCTTGCGGATCTCGTCGAGGAAGGCGTTCTTGGTGAGCATGGTGATCACCGCGAAGCTGCCCACCACCGAGGCCGTGATCGGCAGCACCAGGTGCCAGAGGTAGTCGGTGATCTTGGCCGCCAGGCTCAGCTGGGCGAAGTTGTCCGAGCTCAGGCCGCGCAGCGGGAACAACTGCCAGAACGAGCCGCCGCCGAACAGCACCAGCAGCAGCACGCCGAGCACGAAGCCGGGGATCGCGTAGCCGACCAGCACCGCCAGGCTCGAGGCCAGGTCGAAGGGCGTGCCGTTGTAGACCGCCTTGGCGATGCCCAGCGGCACCGAGATAAGGTAGGTCAGCAGGAAGGTCCAGATGCCAATGCTGATCGACACCGGCAGCTTCGAGACCACCAGCGACCAGACGCTCTGGTGATGGAAGTAGCTCTGGCCCAGGTCGAAGTGCGCGAAGCGCTCCAGCATCAGGCCGTAGCGCTCGAGCGGCGGCTTGTCGAATCCGTACAGCGCCTTGAGCTGGGCGAGCTGCTGCGGGTCGACGCCCGAGTAGGCGCGCATGCCGAACGGCACGTGGCCCTGCTCGGCGCCCTTGCGCAGTTCCTGCATCGCCTGTTCGACCGGGCCGCCCGGCACGAACTGGATCACCGCGAAGGTGATAGTCAGCACGCCGAGCAGGGTCGGGATCATCAGCAGCAGACGTTTGAGGATGTAGCTCCACATAGGCGGGATCGACCAGGCGGTGCGCGCGGCGCGGTTAGGGAAACGACGGGAGCGACGGCCGCGCGGGCCGGCCGCCAAGGACGACGCGACAGCGAGACGGGCGGGCCAGGTGCAGGCTCATGGCTCAGCGGCCCGCCGCCGAGGCGGCACTCGCGGCGGCCGCAGCGGGTTTCTCCCACCACATCGACACCACCCAGTCCTCCGCCGCATAGTACAGCGGCAGCGTCGCGGGATAGGCCAGCCGCTGCTGGTAGGCGATCCGGTGCGTGGTGCTGTACCACTGCGGCACGGCATAGTAGCCGTGCATCAGCACGCGGTCGAGCGCATGGGTGGCGTCGAGCCGTTGCTCGCGCGTCTGCGCCTGCACCAAGGTCTTAAGGATCGCGTCGACGGCCGGCGACTTCAGCCCGATCAGGTTGTCCGAGCCGGTCTGGTCGGCATAGCGGCTGGCGAAGCGCAGCACCTGCTCGCTGCCCGGCACCTGCACGCCCGGGTAGCGGATCGTGGTCATGTCGTAGTCGAAGGCGTCGAGACGCTTCTGCAGCAGGGCGAAATCGGCGGTGCGAAAGCGTGCCTCGATGCCGAGCTTGGCCAGATTGCGCTGGTAGACGGCCACCACCGGCTCCATCGAGCCGCCCGAATCGTCGAGGATCTCGAAGCGGAACGGCTCGCCGCGCGCGTTGCGCAGCGCGCCGTCGCGATAGATCCAGCCGGCCTGGGCCAGCAGCGCGCGCGCCTGCAGCAGGTTGGCACGCAGCGAGCCCGGCGGATTGGTCGAGGGCTGCTCGGGCATCGGCCCGAACACGGCCGGATCCAGTTGCTTCCGCAAGGGCTCCAGGATCGCCAGCTCGCCCTCGCCTGGCGTGCCGGTGGCCTGCAGCTCGGTATCGGCGAAATAACTGTTCAGGCGCGTGTAGCCGCCGTAGAACAGCTGGCGGTTCAGCCATTCGAAATCGAAGGCCAGGTCCAGCGCCTCGCGCACGCGCACGTCCTGGAACAGCGGCCGGCGCTGGTTCATCAGGAAACCCTGCATGCCCGCGCCGTTGTGCTGGCGGAATTCGTGCTTGATCAGCTCGCCCTTGTCGAAGCGCTTGCCGATGTCGCGTCGCACCCAGTTGCGCGCGATGTACTCGACCAGCACGTCGTATTCGCCGGCCTTGAAGGCCTCCAGGCGCGCCACCCCGTCGCCGTAGAGCTTGTAGACGATGCGCTCAAAATTGTTGGTACCCACCCGCACCGGCAGCTCGGCGCCCCAGTAATGCGGATCGCGCCGGTAGGTGATGTTGCGCCCGGTGTCGTAGCGCTCGATCAGGTAGGAGCCGCTGCCGATCGGCGGCTCGAAGGCGAGCTGGTCGAACGGCACGTGGCTGCCGTCGGGCCTGGCGCCCCACTTGCGCGAGAACACCGGGATGGCGCCGGCGGTGAGCGGCAGCTCGCGGTCCGCGCGCGCGAACTCGAAGCGGATGGTGGCCGCGTCGACCACCACCGCGCGCTTGATCTCGGCGAAATAGGCCGCGTATTGCGGCGCGGCTTTCGGGCTCTTGAGCGTGTCGAAGGAATACTTGACGTCGTCGGACGTGACCGGGTCGCCGTTGGAGAAGCGCGCGCGCGCATCGAGATGGAAAGTGGCCGAGAGCCGGTCCGACGCGATCGCCACGTCGTCGGCCAGCAGCCCATAGGCGCTGGCCGGCTCGTCGGCGCTGCCCGTTATCAGGCTCTCGAACAGCAGGCCGCTGCCGGGCGCGGGATTGCCGCGCAGCGTGAACGGGTTGAACTTGTCGAAGGTCGTGAGCCGGTTCGGATTGGCCAGCACCAGGGTGCCGCCCTTGGGCGCGTCCGGGTTCACATAGTCGAAATGCTTGGAGCCCGGTGGATATTTCGGCTCGCCGTATTGTGCGATAGCGTAGACGGCATGGGCGGAAGGCCCGGCCGCCAAGGCGAGTACGGCCAGCAAGGCGGCGATGGCGGCACGCGGGGCGCGGCGGAGCGCGGCGGCCCGGAACGACGGAATCGGCATGAAGGCGGAATCGCTCGTGGTTCGTTGGCGGTGTCGCGCATTCTACCGAGTCCGCTCCGGCCGGTGGGGAATTCGCCATGCCAAGCCGGGCCGCCCCGCTCTTTCCGTCACCACGCGCGCAAAAGAAAACCGCCCTGTCGAGGGCGGTTTTTCACCAGCGTGCATCGCGGCGGTCCGGCGCCTCCCTATATGAGAGACGCCTCGCGTCCAGGCCGCGTCAGGCGCGGCCCGGCCGTTCAATGATGCCAGCCCGGGCCGCCGCGCCAGCCGCCGCCATGATGGCGATTCCACTCGTCGCGGCCCCAGTAGCGGCGGCCATCCCAGTAGCGGTCGCCGTGCCAACCGATCACGATCGCGGGCACCGGCGCATAGACGGGCGCCGGCTGATAGTAGCCGGGAGCGCCGAGGTTGATGCCGACACTGACGCCCGCCATTGCCGCGCCCGACACGAACAGCGCGGCCAGACCGGTCACGAGCGAAGCAACACGCAAGCTTTTCATGGAGTCCCCTTCCGGTGGTTTCATTGAGTGATTCGTAAGCGATCAGCGAACCCGCCCCTTGTGCCACGGCGGCTGATCGGCTAGCGCTTACGCCTTCGGCTTGCGGACAGGCTTGCCGAGTTTCCAGGGCAGCCGTGCTTCGT
>JAYFRU010000059.1:0-11469 GCA_040946965.1 Burkholderia sp.
CTGGAAACTCGGCAAGCCCGTCCGCAAGCCGCAGGCGTAAGCGCTAGCCGATCAGCCGCCGAGGCGCAAGGGGCGGGCTCGCTGATCGCTTACGGTGCTGCGCGAGGTCACGCGCGAGCGCGGCATCGCCACCGTGGTGGTGTTGCACGACATCAATGCGGCGATGCGCGCCTGCGATCGCGCCATGCTGCTGCATCGCGGCCGGATCGAGCGTTTTGGCGAGCCTGCCGAGGTGGTGACCTCGGGAAGCCTGGCCGAGGTGTTCGGGGTGCGGGCGCGGATCGAACCCTGCTCGCAGGGGCACCGGCAGGTGATGATCGGCGGGTTGGCGCTGGGCGCCTGAGGCGCGCGCTCGCCGTCGTCACGACAAACAACGGCCGGCTCCGCCTCGCGCGGCGCCGGCCGTTTTTTCATGCCGGCGGCGTCAGTCGTAGAAGCGCGGCGTGTAGATCCACTCGCGCTCGCCGCGGGCGAAACGCCGCGTCTTCGAGGAGCCGACGATCACCATGGTGCGCATGTCCACATCGGCCGCGCTCAGCTCGCCCAGCGTGAGGCTGCGCAGGCTCGCGCCGGGCCGGCCGACATCGCGGCCGAGCACCACCACCGTGTCGGCGGCGCGCACCTCGCGCAGGATCTCGAGCGCGCGGTCGAGCTGCCAGGGCCGCGCCTTCGAGATGGGGTTGTAGAAGGCCATCACCAGGTCGGCGCGCGCGGCCAGTGCGAGCCGCTCCTCGATCACGCGCCAGGGCTTGAGGTTGTCCGATAGCGAGATCACGCAGAAATCGTGGCCGAGCGGCGCGCCGGCCTCGGCTGCGGTGGCGAACGCGGCGGACACGCCGGGCACCACCTCGAGCGCGACGTCGTCCCAAGCCGGCTCGCCGGTGCCGTCGAGCGCCTCGAGCACGGCCGCCGCCATCGCGAACACGCCCGGGTCGCCCGAGGACACCATCGCGACGCGGCGCCCTTGCGCGGCCAGTTCGAAGGCATGACGCGCGCGCTGCAGTTCCTCGCGGTTGTCGGTTTCGTGGACCTGCTGATCGGCGCGGAACGGCCCGGCCATGCGCACGTAGGTGGCATAACCGAGGATGTCGGTGGCTTCGGCCAGCGCGACGCGCGCGGCCGGCGCCAGCAGGTCGGCGCGGCCGGGGCCGAGGCCGAGCACGCTCAGCGAGCCGCGCGCCTGGCCGAGCCGCTGCGCGTCGACGGGCGCTTCGGCGATCGCGATCGCGAGCCGCTTCGGTGTTTCCTGGTCATCGCCGATGGACGTCGCCGCGCTCGCGGCGATCGAGCCGGCCGCGAGCGCGGCGTCGAGCAGGGCGGCGGCGTTGCCGGCCTGTTGAGCTCCGTTCGCGACGAAGCGCAGCGGCACACCGAGCTGGCGCGCGGCCCGCGCCAGCGCCGCCTCGCGCATGCACTGGCGCGGTGCGACCAGCGCCGCCAGCGCGAGCGGCGAGAGATCCGCAGCCGCGAGCGCGTCGAGTATCCGGCGCGCCAGCGGATCGTTGCCCGCTTCGTCATCGGCCGCCTGGGCCGGCGCGGCCTCCGATTCGGCCTGATGCGCGAAACCCTCGGCGAGCGCCACCACCACGCTGCGCGGATGGATCAGCAGCTCACCCGAGCCGCCGCCGGCGCGCCGCAGCGTGATGCAGATCGCACGCAAGCCGGCCGCCTCGACCGGCAGCGCGACGCCTTCGAGCCAGGGCGCGGGGCCGTCCACGCGCGTGCTCGCGCCGGCCAGCAGGTCGGACACGAAGCGCTTGCCGGCGCCGATGTCGGCGAGTGCATAGCCCTCGGGCGGATTGAGTACGCAGGCACCGAAGCGCAGCTCGCCGCTGGTGGTGATAGCCGGCGCGATGCCGAGCGTCTCGGCGATCTCGCGCGCCAGCAGGTTCACGCCGGTCAGGCCGCCGAGCAGCGGCACCACCGCGCTGCCGTCCTCGGCCACCGCCAGCACCGGCGGCTCGACGCCCTTGTCGGCCAGGCAGGGCGCCACGCAGCGGATCACGATGCCGGCCGCGCACAGCGCGACCACCGGGTTGCCGCGCGCGTAGAGCGCGCGCAGGTGGGCGCCGAGCTCGCTGAACACCACATCGCCCTCGGCGCGGCCCGCCAGGGCGTGGATCGTCGCGCCTTCGTAGCGCGCGCGGATCCGCTCGGCCACCGGCAGCGCGCCCGCACCGAGCACCACGATCGCCGGCGCCACGTTCAGCCTTGCCATTTTTCCCCCGGCACCACCAGCAGCGAGAAGTAGGGCGAGGCCATCGGGTCGACCTCGGCCAGCGGCACGATGCGCTGGTTGGCCATGGTCGCGCGCTCGACGTAGCGCGCGCGATTGGCCAGGCCCAGTTCCTCGAGCACGCGCCGCACCTTGTCGAAATTGCGGCCCAGCTTCATCACCACTGCCGCGTCGGCCTTGGCCAGCCGCGCGCGCAGCTCGTCCTCGGGCAGCACGCCCGAGAGCACCGACAGCGTCTGGTTGCGATAGACCAGCGGCACACCGAGCACGGCCGCGCCGCCCAGCATCGAGCACACGCCGGGCACCACCTCGGTGTCGTAGCGATGCGCGAGCCGGTCGTGCAGGTACATGTAGGAGCCGTAGAAGAACGGGTCGCCCTCGCAGATCACGGCGACATCACGCCCGGCATCGAGATGCGCGGCCACCACCTCGGCCGCTGTGCCGTAGAAGTCGGCGATCACGCGCTCGTAGCTGAGCGGCGGCTCGAGCGCCTCGGTGGTGACGGGATAGACCAGCGGCAGTTGCAGCTGCGCTTCGTGCAGATGCGCCTCGACGATGCCGTAGGCATTGCCCTTCTTGCCCTTGGCCACGAAGTAGGCCACCACCGGCGCGGCGCGCAGGTGGCGCACCGCCTTCAGGGTCAGCAGCTCGGGGTCGCCGGGGCCGACGCCGATGCCGAACAGGCGGCCGCGTGCGGCTGCGGGGTTCGCTCCGAAGCGAATCTCGGCGGTGCTCATTCGACCTCCGTGGCCAGGGCATTGACGGCCGCGGCGGCCATCGCGCTGCCGCCGCGGCGGCCATTCACTACGACATAGGGCACGCCGCGGCTGTCGGCGGCCAGCGCCGCCTTCGATTCGGCCGCGCCGATGAAGCCCACCGGGAAGCCGAGGATCAGGGCCGGCTTCGAGGCGCCGGCATCGAGCATGTCGAGCAGGTGGAACAGCGCGGTGGGCGCATTGCCGATCACCACCACGCTGCCGGCCAGCCAGGGGCGCCACAGTTCGAGCGCGGCCGCCGAGCGGGTATTGCCGAGCCGCTCGGCGAGCCCCGGCACCTCGGCGTCGCCGAGCGTGCAGCGCACCGGGTTGGCGCCCGGCAGGCGCGCGCGCGTGATGCCCTCGGCCACCATGCGTGCGTCGCAGAGGATCGGTGCGCCGGCCGCGAGCGCTTGCCGGCCGGCCGTGCCGGCGCCGGCCGAGAAGCGCAGGTCGGCGACGATGTCGACCATGCCGCAGGCATGGATCACGCGCACCGCGAGTTTTTCGAGGTCGGCGGGGATCGCCGACAGATCGGCTTCGGCGCGGATCGTCGCGAACGATTGCCGGTAGATTTCCTGGCCGTCGCGAAGATAGTCGAGCATTCGGTTCAGTCCTGATGGCGCGGCGATGCGGCGAGCATCGCGGCGGCTTGGTCGATCGTCAGATGGCGCGCGGCGAGCCGGCCGAAGCCGTTGTCGCCGTCGCGCCGGTAAAGGTCGTAGCGGCCCGGCTCCACCGCGATGAGGGTCGCGGCGGCGGGCCAGGGTTGCGCGCAGGCGCGCGGGCAGCCGCTCAGGTGGATCTCCAGCGGCGCGGCGTGGCGTTCGGCCAGGCGCGCGGCCAGGGCTCGCGCGTCGGCCTTGGTGTCGGCCTGGGCGCGGGCGCAGCCGGTGCTGCCGGCGCAGGCCACCAAGTGCGCGAGCGGCGCGTCGGCGGTGCAGGCCACGCTAAGCGCGGCCAGCGAGGCCAGCGCGGCTTCGGCTGCCTGCTCGCGCACGGCGGGCAGCAGCACGCCTTGCCAAGGCGTGAAGCGCAGCGTGCCGTCGCCATCGCGCTCGGCGAGTGCGGCCAGCGCCTCGAGCGTTGCCGCGTCGAGCCGGCCGAGCGGAACCTGGCCGCCGACCTGGCGCGTGGCGGCGTTGATTTCGTTATGGATGCCGAAGCGGCGCGCGAGATCGGCCGGCGCGCGGCGCCATGCCGTGAGCGCGGCGTCGCGCTGCGGGGCGGGGGTCAGCCGCGCAGCAGCGTGCGCGAGCAGCTGTTCGGCGTTCAGGCTCGCGAGCGCGTCGCGGATCCGCTTCGCCTCGGGGGGCGCCAGTTCGAGAAAGGCCAGCAGCAGTGCATGCGCGCAGTCCACCACCTGTTCGGGCGCGACCGAAGCCAGCGCGGGCGGATCGTCGGCCGCCACCGGCACGTGACCGGCCAGGCCGAATGCGTAGCGCAGGGCTCCGTGCGCGTCGCGATAGGCCGAGAACCACAGATCGTGCGGATGCGCGAGTTCGGCCAGGGCTTCGCCGCCGTCGATCGACAGCGAGCGTTTCGGCGACAGCGCGGCGAAGCGCGGTTCGTCCTGCAGCCGGTCGAGCAGGGCGGCGCCGAGAGCGCGCGTATCGGCCAGCGCGGCCGGATCGCGGCCGGCGGCCGGGCTCAGCATCACGTTGCGGACATCGTCGCGCAGCGCGGCGGCGGCGAGGTCCGGGGGCTGGCCGGGGCGGCTGCCGGGATCCGTCGCGCCCGCGTCGCGCGGGCCCAGCCCCGCCGCGATCAGCGCGGCGGCCAATGCCGCCTCGTGGCCGGCGCGCACGCTGCGGATCTGCAGGTTGGCGCGGTTGGTCGCGTCGAGCGCGCCCGAGCCGTATTCGCGCGCGGCCGCCGCCAGCGCCCGCGCGGCGGCCGCGTCGAGCCGGCCGCCCGGCAGCCGCACGCGGCACAGGCCGCCGTCGCCGGTCGCCACCACCCGCACCAGGCCCGGGCAGGCGTTCGGGCGCGGGCAGGCCAGCGCATCGACGGCGCGCGTGCCATCGGCCGGCCGATCGGCAGGCAGCGGGACGGGGGCGAGTGTCGGGCGTTGGGAGGGCAAGGAACGGATCAAAAAGCACACCGGATCAAATCGCGGTGCCGGGCCGGCAAGGGCCGGCGTACCCGCAGCGCATGCCGGCGGGAGCCGTCGCGGCAGCGTGGCGAGGCGCGCTGCGCGTTGCCTGGGCAGCTTGTCGAAAACCGCCAGCGGGCATGCCATCGGGCTCGCATCGGGCTCGTCAGGCGATTGATTGGGCGCCGGCGAACGAGGCTGTATTATGCCTGCTTTCGCCTGGCCGAGATACGCCGCGCGCCCCGGTGCGCAGCGGGTTGGGCGTATCGGGGACAGCGACCGGACGAGGGCGGGACAGGCATGGAGGGCAGGGCATGACGGCGTGGTTGACGGTGATCGGCATCGGCGACGACGGTTTCGAGGGGCTCGGCAAGCGGGCCCGGCGCGCGCTGATCGACGCAGCGGTGGTGGTCGGCGGCGAGCGTCATCTGGCGATGCTGCCGGGTTGCCTGCGCGCGCGCCGCGAGCCCTGGCCGAAGCCGTTCGAGATCGGGGCGCTGCTGGCACGGCAGCCCGAGCCCACTTGCGTGCTGGCCAGCGGCGATCCGATGTTCTACGGCATCGGCGCGACGCTGGCGCGGCAAGTGCCGGCCGAGGAGCTGCGCGTGCTGCCGGCGCTGTCCTCGGTCTCGCTGGCGGCCGCGCGCCTGGGCTGGGCGCTGCAGGAGGTGGAGGTGCTGTCCTGCATGGGCCGGCCGTTGGCCACGCTGGCGCGGCAGCTGCACCATGGACGGCGCCTGCTGGTGCTCAGCGCCGACGGCGGCACGCCGGCCGCGCTCGCGCGGCTGCTCACCGAAGCCGGTTACGGCGCGACGCGGCTGAGCGTGTTCGAGCACCTGGGCGGCCCGGCCGAACGGCGCATCGATGCCTTGGCCCAGGCCTGGCCTGCCGAGGCGGTGGCCGCGCTGAACCTGGTCGCGCTCGACTGCGTGCGCGCGAGCGATACGCCGCCGCTGCCGCTCACGCCGGGCCTGCCCGACGAGGCCTATCGACACGACGGACAACTGACCAAGCGCGACATGCGCGCGATCACGCTGGCACGGCTCGCGCCGACGCCGGGCGAGCTGCTGTGGGACGTCGGCGCCGGCTCCGGCTCGATCGGCATCGAATGGATGCGCGCGCATCCATCTTGCGCGGCGCTCGGGATCGAGGCCGATGCCGAGCGCCGCGAGACCATCGCCTTCAATCGCGAGCGGCTCGGCGTGCCGGGCCTGGCGATCGTCGCGGGCCGCGCGCCCGAGGCGCTGGCCGGGCTGGCGGCGCCCGATGCGATCTTCATCGGCGGGGGCGGCAGCGAGCCGGGCGTGCTGGCCGCCTGCTGGGCCGCGCTGAAGCCGGGCGGCAGGCTGGTGGCGAACGCGGTGACCCTGCAGGCAGAAACCGCGCTGCTGGCCTGGCGCGAACAGCACGGCGGCGCGCTGACGCGCATCGCGCTGGCCAACGCGGCGCCGCTCGGCGGTTTCGATACCTGGCGGCAGGCCCTGCCGGTCACGCTGTACGAGGTCCGCAAGCCGGCCGGGGAGGCTGCCTGATGCCCGTGCTGCTGCTGGGCGGCACCGGCGAGGCGCTCGAGCTCGCGCGCACGCTGGCTGCCACCGATGTCTACAGTCTCGCCGGGCTCGGCAAGGTGCCCGAGGACCTGGCCTGCACGGTGCGCGTGGGCGGTTTCGGCGGTGCCGAGGGGCTGGCCGCCTGGCTGCGCGAGGCCGGCATCGACCTGGTGGTCGATGCCACCCATCCCTATGCGGCGCGCATCAGCGCCAATGCGGCCGAGGCTTGCCGCACCACCGGCATGCCGCTGTGGGCGCTGCGCCGCGCGGCCTGGCAGCCGCGCGAGGGCGACGACTGGCGCATGGTGCGCGACTGGGACGGCGTGACGACCGCGCTGGCGCCATATCGGCGCCCCTTCTTCACGCTGGGCCGCGAGCCGCTCGCGCATCTCGACGAGATTCCCGCGCACCAGCACTGGGTCATCCGCTGCCTCGACGCGCATCCGGGCAATGCGCGCGCGCGGGTGATCGCCGCGCGCGGGCCGTTCGCGCTCGAGGACGAGCGCGCGCTGTTCGCCCTGCTCGGCGTGGACGTGCTGGTCAGCAAGATGA
Source organism: Burkholderia sp. (assembly GCA_040946965.1). Lineage (GTDB taxonomy): Bacteria > Pseudomonadota > Gammaproteobacteria > Burkholderiales > Burkholderiaceae > Burkholderia. The sequence goes on from JAYFRU010000059.1 coordinate 7,189, forward strand.
GCGGCGGCGCGGCCACCGAGGCCAAGCTCGAGGTGGCGCGCGAGCGGTGCCTGCCGGTGGTGATAATCGAGCGTCCCGCGCTGCCCGCGGCCGATCGCAGCTTCGACGAAGCCGCCGCGCTGGCGCAGGCGCTCGACGCGCTACGCCAGGCATGAATCCAGGCCGGCGCGGCAGGACTCGCGCCGGCGAGAACCGAACCCAGGGAGACAACCACAGATGACGGTGTATTTCATCGGCGCCGGACCGGGCGACCCGGAGTTGATCACGTTGAAGGGCCAGCGCCTGGTGCGCGGCTGCCCGGTGATCCTCTACGCGGGCTCGCTGGTGCCCGAGGCCGTGCTCGACGGCCATCGCGCGCACACGGTGGTGAACACCGCCGAGCTCGATCTCGACGCGATCGTCGCGCTGCTGGGCGCCGCGCATGCGCGCGGCGAGGACGTGGCGCGCGTGCATTCGGGCGACCCCTCGCTGTACGGCGCGATCGGCGAGCAGATCCGGCACCTCAAGGCGCTCGGGATTCCTTACGAGATCGTGCCGGGGGTGACGGCCACGGCGGCTTGCGCGGCCACGCTCGGCGTCGAGCTGACCTTGCCCGAGGTGGTGCAGACGGTGATCCTGACGCGCTACGCCGGCAAGACCACCATGCCCGAGGGCGAGGCGCTGGGCGGGCTCGCCGCGCATCGCGCGACGCTGGCGATCCATCTGGGCGTGCGCCATCTGGCGAGGATCGTCGAGGAGGTGCGCCCGCATTACGGCGACGATTGCCCGATCGCGGTGGTGTATCGCGCCAGTTGGCCGGACGAGACGCGCGTGACGGGCACGCTGGCCGATATCGTCGAGCGAATCGCCGGCACCGCGATCGAGCGGACGGCGCTGATCCTGATCGGGCGCGTGCTCGACACCGACCGTTTCGCCGATTCGACGCTCTACGCGAAGGCTTCGAAGGCATGAAGCAGAGGCGGGCACCGCGCCCGCCCGAAGCACCGGCCGCCGCCGCGAGCGGGGCGGCCGGGCAGGGCGCGCCTCAGTCGCGCGCCGGGATGGTCAGGCCGCGCTGCACGGCCGGCCGTGCCAAGAAGGCTTCCAGCGCACGCGCCACGTTCGGGAAGCGTTTGAACTCCACCAGCTCGCGCGCCTCGTAGAAGCCGATCAGGTTGCGGACCCACGGGAAGGTGGCGATGTCGGCGATGGTGTAGTCGTCACCGGCGATCCAGGTGCTGGCGGCCAGCCGCGCCTCCAGCACGCCGAGCAGCCGCTTCGATGCGCCAGCGTAGCGATCGCGCGGCCGCTTGTCCTCGTACTCGCGCCCGGCGAACTTGTGGAAGAAGCCGAGCTGGCCGAACATCGGCCCGATCCCGCCCATCTGGAACATCAGCCACTGGATGGTCTGGTAGCGCGCGGCCGGATCGGCCGGCAGCAACTGGCCGGTCTTCTCGGCCAGGTAGAGCAGGATCGCGCCCGATTCGAACAGGCCCAGCAGCTTGCCGCCGGGGCCGTTCGGGTCGATCAGCGCGGGGATCTTGTTGTTCGGGTTCAGCGAGAGGAATTCCGGCGAGAACTGGTCGTTGGTGTCGAAGCGCACCAGGTGCGGCTCGTAGGGCAAGCCCAGTTCCTCCAGTGCGATCGAGGCCTTGACGCCGTTCGGCGTGGGCAGCGAGTAGAGCTGGATGCGGTCGGGATGCTGCGCCGGCCATTTTTTCGTGATCGGGAAGGCGGACAGGTCGCTCATGGAATGACTCGCGGGGAGTAGAGGTGTGGCGATGGTATACGGAACCGCGGATCGTTGCCGAGCAGGCGCGGCGCGAGCAAGACCTTTACGACTTCGCGGGCGGTTTCTCAGATCTGCAGCCCGCTGCTCTTGAGCCGGTACACGAGTTGCGCGCGCGTGATGCCCAGGGTGCGTGCCGCCGCCGACAGGTTCCCCGATACCTGGCGCACCGCGCTCTTCAGCAGCACCGACTCGATGGCGTCCAGCGATAGAGCGGCTCGTCGTCCGTGTCCAGGCCCATCAGCAGGCCGTTGACCTTGCGCGAGACGCGTCCGGCCTCGTCGTCCTCGCTCGGGCTGCGCAGATCGGCCGAGGGCGACAGCCCGCCCTGCGGGTCGACACCGAACAGCGAGGATTCGAAGGTTTCGCCGCTGATGAACAGGTGGCCGATGTCGATCGGCCCGTCGTCCGGCGCGAGTATCACGCCGCGCTCGACGATGTTCTCCAGCTCGCGGATATTGCCCGGCCAGGCGTAGCTGAGCAGGGAGTCGATCGCGCGGCTGGTGAAGCCCGAGACCATGCGTTCGTAGCGTTCCCGATACTTGCGCAGCATATGGTTGAGCAGCACCGGGATGTCCTCGCGCCGCTCGCGCAGCGAGGGCACGCGGATCGGAAACACGTTGAGCCGGAAGTACAGGTCCTCACGGAATCGGCCGGCGCGCACCTCGTCCTTCAGGTCGAGATTGGTCGCCGCGACCACCCGCACGTTCACGCGGCGGGTCTGTGTATCGCCGATCCGCTCGATCTCCCCCTCCTGCAGCGCTCGCAACAGCTTGCCCTGCGCGGTCATGCTGAGGATGCCGATCTCGTCGAGGAACAGGGTGCCGCCGTGCGCGCGCTCGAATCGTCCGGGCCGGCTCTGTGTCGCGTCGGTGAAACCGCCTTTCTCGACGCCGAACAGTTCGGACTCGACCAGCGCGTCCGGAATCGCCGCGCAGTTCACCGCGACGAACGGACCGGACGCGCAGGCGCTGATGCGATGCAGGGTTCTCGCGCACACTTCCTTGCCGACGCCGCTCTCCCCGAGGAACAGGACCGTCGCGCGGGTGCCCACCACGCGCCGGATCAGATGGCAGACCGCATTGAAGCCGGGCGAGGCACCCACCATGTTGTCGTCGCCGAACGCCGTCGGCGAAGCACGTGGCGCGGGCGTGGCTGGCCCCGGACCGGCCGGTGTCGAGGCGGCTCGCGCTGCGGACAGGCCTTGCGTGAACGACTGGGCCTGCAGGTAACGCAGGTCCTCGGCGGCCTCGTCGCCCCATGGCTTGCCGACGATCCGGCAGTGCGCCTGGCCGACGGCACAGCATTCGATTTCACAGTACAGGATCGGCCGCCCCATGAACACGCTGGTATAGCCGCATGCATAGCCGATCTGTGTCCAGCACACGGGCTCCGCGCCGATCCCGTAGATGCGGATGTGTTCCTCGTCCTCCGCGCAGTTCTTCCACAGAAACTCGCCGTGGTAGCGGCCCTGTTCGACGTCGATGTCGAGCTTCACCGTCTCGACGGCGGTCGGCCCCTCGAGCATGTGCAGTTGCGGGCCGACCGCGAACATGTCGGTGATTCCATCGCGCGGGCGGACCTTGCGGGCGAGTTCCGCATCGTGCGCGCCGGAGTTGTAGCTCATTCGCGTCAGCAGACCGCGAGCGGTCTCGATGCCGAGGCTGTCGATCAACTCGCGGCGCAGCACGCCGAGCGAGTCGGTATGCACCAGCAGCATGCGCTGGTCGTCGAGCCAGATGCGCCCGTCGCTCGGCGCGAAGCGCAGCTTCGACATCAGGTCGGCGATGTCCGGATAACGCAGGCTGTCGACGTGTGCGCCGTGCGGCGTCACGAGCTTCATCTGACCGCTGGCGGCGGCGTCGGTATTGCGCGAGCCCATCGGGCGGTCTTCCGATCGAGGCGGGGAGGCTCACACGATAGGGGATCCCCGCCGTCCGTGCAAGGCGCAGGCGGCCGGTTCGTCCAGCAAAGCGCTTCGGGGAATTCCCGGATGCTCGTTTGAGCAAGTCTGGATGGGTCCGGACGCGCCGATTTCGCTCATTTGATCGAGTCGAGCCTCGCGCCGGGCCGCGCGAACACGATGCGGCGACGCGGCGAGGATCCCGGCGGCGCCCGGCAAACCCCGATGGCACCGTGGTCCGCGAGCGCTGCATGACAGCGAGGCGCGCGACTGGCATGCGCATTGCATGGATCCCCGCAGGCCGATGCGGATTCGATGCAAAGCACCAGCTCATCCCGAGCACCGGATGCCGGCGCTTCGATCCCCACGGCGACACCAATCCTGACAGAGACACGCCCCATGCCCCCCGATACCGGCGTCACGACGCTGCCCGCGACCCTTCGATCTCGCCCGTCATTACGTCCGCGTTCGCGGCCGCAGCGAGGCAGGGCTGGTCGAATTCGACTTCTCGATCGGCGAAAGGGCTATCCATTTAAGTGTTCACGCAAAACTAGTTTGAAATTTGACGCCGTAGCCGGCCAGTAGATCGGCCAACTCGACATCGATGGTT
>JAYFRU010000060.1:0-11407 GCA_040946965.1 Burkholderia sp.
CGTTGCTCAGGCGCCCAAGGTTAACAGCTCGCCGCGAAAGTAAACAGCCCCCTCACGGGGAATTTGAACTGGCCTCTTACTCAATAGATGGCGTGAAGCCGGATGAAGGTGGGAGTATTCAGCTGCCGCGTTGCCGGGCAGGCGCGCGGTGCGCCAGTGTCATTCGAGCGGTGCCGGTGTCTTGGGCTTGAAATCGCAGGGCGGTTCGATCGCGCAATGCCAGCACTCGGGCCGGCGCGCCTTGCAGACGTAGCGGCCATGCAGGATCAGCCAGTGGTGCGCGTCCTGCAGGAATTCCGCCGGCGTGAACTTCTCCAGCGCCATCTCGACCGCGCGCACGTCCTTGCCCGGCGCGAGCCCGGTGCGATTGGCGACGCGGAAGATATGCGTGTCGACGGCGATGGTCGGTTGGCCGAAGGCGGTATTGAGCACCACGTTCGCGGTCTTGCGCCCGACTCCGGGCAGCCCCTCGAGCGCCTCGCGGTCGGTCGGCACCTCGCCGTCGTACTGCTCCAGCAGGATCCGGCAGGTGGCGACCACGTTCTTCGCCTTGGTCTTGTAGAGCCCGATGGTCTTGATGTAGTCGGTCACGCCGGCCTGGCCGAGCGCGAGCACCTGGCTGGGCGTGTTGGCCACCGGGAACATACGGCGCATCGCCTTGTTGACCGACACGTCGGTGGCTTGCGCCGACAGCATCACCGCGATCAGCAACTCGAACGGCGTGCTGTATTCGAGCTCGGTGGTCGGGTGCGGATTGAGGCTGCGCAGCGTTTCGTAGATCGCGCGTCGTTTGGTGGCGTTCATGCGTTGCGGGGGGGAGTGGTCGGCGAATCGTCGTCGGGTTGATCGCTAGCGCCCGGCTGATCGGCTTGCTCGGCCGCGCGTCGCTCCTGCTCGATGCGCCGGCGGCGGGCTTCGGCCGCGTCGATCTGGGCCTGCACGGCGGGGCTCACGTTCTCGGTGTTCCTGGGCGCTTCGCCGCCGGCGGCCAGTTCTTCCTTCTTCTTGCGCGCGCGCTCCAGCGCGGCCGCGATGATCGCGCGTTTCTTCGCTTCGGGATCGTCGGCGCTTGCGGTGGCGGTGCCCGATGCGGCCGGAGCAGCGGTTTGCGTGGCTTGCGCCGCGCGGGCGGCACGGCGGGCGGCGGCGCACGCCTCGGCGGCCTCGCGCTCGCGACGCACGCGCGCCGTGTGCTGGTCGTGTCGTGCGCGCGCCGCGTCGGCTTGCTGCTGGGTCCAGGCATCCCAGCCGGTGCGCTCGCCGGTGACCGGGATCATCGCGACGCAATCGACGGGACAGGGCGGCACGCACAGATCGCAGCCCGTGCACAGCTCGGCCACCACCGTATGCATCTGTTTCGGAGCCCCGACGATCGCGTCGACCGGGCAGGCCTGCATGCACAGCGTGCAGCCGATGCAGAGCTGCTCGTCGATCACGGCCAGCGGCCGCAGGCGTTCCTCGCCATGCTCGATGGCCAGCGGGATCACGGGCTTGCCGAGCAGGCCGGCGAGCCGCTCGATGCCTTCGTGGCCGCCGGGCGGGCACTGGTTGTAGCTGGCGCTGCCGTCGGCGATCGCCTCGGCATACGGGCGGCAACCATCGAAGCCGCACTTCGTGCATTGTGTCTGGGGCAGCAGATCTTCGATGCGATCCGCGAGTTTTCTGGTGTCGGTCACGGTGACGGCGGGGCTGGCGCGCGCCAGGACGGGGGTGGATCGGCGCGGCCCGAATCGTGCGGCAAAGCGCAATTATCGCCGATTTCCCGCCTTGCGCTCGACTGCGCCTGTGCGCATAATCAAGGCGCATTTTTGCTCGACCGCAGCAGGGTGCCGCCGCCTACCCGGCCGGCCGGTGCCCCCGGTGCCGGACGCGTGTGAGGCGCGCCGGCAGTGCCGACAGGATCACGCGGGCCCAACCCATGAATCAGCCAAAAATCAAAAGAGATCCCGAAGGAACACGGCGACGCATCCTGCAAGCGGCGGCCGAGGAATTCGCCAGCGGTGGCCTGTTCGGCGCTCGTGTCGACCAGATCGCCCGCCGCGCCGAAACCAACGAGCGGATGCTCTATTACTACTTCGGCAGCAAGGAGCAACTGTTTACGGCGGTGCTCGAGCAGGCCTTCTCCGCCCTGACCGAAGCCGAGCGCGTGCTCGATTTCGACGGCGTGCCGCCGGTCGAGGCCGTGACGCGGCTGGCCCATTTCATTTGGGATTACTACAGGGATCATCCCGAGCTGCTGCGGCTCATCACCAACGAAAACCTGCATGAAGCGCGCTACATTCTGAAGTCGCCGCGCACCCGCGAGATGATCTCGCCGCTGGTGCAGACGCTCGGCAGCGTGCTGGCGCGCGGGCAGAGCGCGGGGCTGTTCCGCTCGGACGTCGATCCGCTGCGTTTCTACGTGACGCTCTCGGGCCTGGGCTATTACATCGTCTCGAGCCGCTACACGCTGGCCGCGATGCTCGACCGCGATTTCAGCACGCCCGACGGTCGCGCCGAGATGGTGCGCATGAATACCGACATCCTGCTGGCCTACCTGCTGCGCCGCTGACACCTCGCGGCGGCGCGCCGCGCTCCCCGCGAATCTCGTTGCCGAAAACAAAAACGCGCCGTTTGGTGGCATGAGCCGAAAGGCGCGTTCTCGCGTCTGGCGACGCGGCTTGCCTCAGACCGACTTGCGTGCGCGCGGCGCGCGGGCCGGCGAGACCTTGGGCGTGGCGGCCGCCTTCACGGTCTGCTTCACGGTTTTCTTCGCGGCAGCCGATTGGCTGGCCGGCTGGGCGGCCGACCGGCGCGTGGCAGTCGAGCCGCGCTTGGCTGCGGCGGCGCGTCCCGCGCTCGAGGCTGCGTCATGCGCGTTGGCGCCTGCCAGCGCCTCGGCCGGTGCCGAGCTCTGCCACCATTGCCGACACCGAGGCCACCGGCCGGATCGTCGCTGCTGGGGGCCACGGGTGCCGCGCTGTCGGCGGTCTTGGCCGCCGGCTGATGCTCGCGGATGAATTCGCGCAGCTGCGGGTAGATAATGGTGCGCCAGCGGCGGCCCGAGAAGATCCCATAATGGCCGCATTTCTCGGCCGTCAGGCTGCGGCGGTGCTCGCCGGGGATGCCGGTGCAGAGTTCCTGCGCGACGTGGGTCTGGCCGCTGCCGGAGATGTCGTCGAGCTCGCCCTCGATCGTCATCAGCGCGGTGGTCTTGATGTCGGCCGGTCGTACGCGTTCGCCGCGCACGTCCCAGGTGTCCTCGGCCAGGCCGAACTCCTGGAACACGATGCGGATGGTGTCCAGGTAGTACTCGGCGGCTATGTCGAGCACGGCGTTGTATTCGTCGTAGAAGCGGCGGTGCGCCTCGGCGTCGTCCTCGTCGCCGCGCAGCAGGCTCTGGTAGAAATCCCAGTGCGATTGCGCGTGGCGTTCCGGGTTCATCGCCACGAAGCCGGTGTGCTGCAGGAAGCCCGGATAGACCTGGCGCCCCTCTCCCGGATAGTTGGCCGGCACCGTGTGGATCACGTTGTTCTCGAACCAGGCCATCGAGTGATTGGTGGCCAGCGAGTTCACCGAGGTCGGGCTCTTGCGCGCGTCGATCGGGCCGCCCATCATCGTCATGGTCAGCGGCGTGTCCTCGCTGCGGCTCGCCATCAGCGAGATCGCCGCCAGCACCGGCACGGTGGGCTGGCACACGGAGATCACGTGCAGGTTGCGCGCGCCGATGTGGCGGATGAATTCCTGGATGTAGTCGACGTAATCATCGAGATGGAAGGTGCCCACCTCGACCGGCACCATGCGCGCGTCGATCCAGTCGGTGATGTAGACCTTGTGGTCCTGCAGCAGCGTGCGCACGGTATCGCGCAGCAGCGTGGCGTGGTGGCCCGACAGCGGCGCGCAGACCAGCACCACCGGCTCTTCCTTGAGCTGGCCGACTGCGGCGGAATCGTCCGCGTAGCGCTTGAAGCGCATCAGGCGGCAGAACGGCTTCTCGATGATGGTCTGCTCGACGATCGGGATCTGGTGACCGTCCTTCTCGATCTGGTGCAGCTCGAATTCGGGCTTTTCGTAATCCTTGCCGAGCCGGTACATCAATTCGTAGGCGGCGGCCCAGCGCGTGGCGCCGGGCATCAGCGAGAGCGGGCTGGACGGATTCGCGAAGGACTTCGAGGCCGCCTGGGCCCAGGCGGTCAGCGGACTCAGCAGCGCCCGCTGAAACTCGTGCATTTGGTAAAGCATGAAGAAGGCTCCCGAGGGGAGGTCGTCGCGGGAGCGTTCGAGGCCGCAGCGCGCAGTGGGGTCCGGGGCCGGACCGCATGGGCGTGGGCGGCCGGCCAGTCGCGTCGATCATATCGGGTTCCATGCCATGCCGCAACGCAGCATTTTCCCCATGTCGGCCCGATCTTGCGAAGTTTGACGAATCGTCGAACTGACTTGCTGCTGTCGCAAAACCCGCTGCCGCCAACGCCTGTCGCGAACCCGTCAGCCGGCGGCCTCAGCGGCCGTCGGTCTCGACCGCCATGGGCTGGCCGGCGGCCTGGGCCATTTCCTCCTCGTGGTGCATCAGGTTCATGGCGGTATGGACCAGCGCGACATGCGAGAAGGCCTGCGGGAAATTCCCGACCTGGCGGCCCTCGACGGGATCGTATTCCCCGGCCAGCAGGCCCAGGTCGTTAGCCAGCGACAGCAGGCGGTGGAACAGCCGGTGCGCGTCGTCGATACGGCCGAGCAGGGCGTAGTTGTCGACCAGCCAGAAGCTGCAGGCCAGGAAGGTGCCCTCGCCGGGCGGCATGCCGTCGTCGAAATCGGTGGTGCGATAGCGCATCACCAGGCCGCCGTGCAGCAGCTTGCGCTCGATCGCCTCCACGATGCCCACCACGCGCGGGTCGGACGGCGGCAGGAAGTCGACCAGCGGCAGTATCAGCACGCTGGCGTCGAGCTCGTCGCTGCCGTAGCTCTGCGTGAAGGCCTGCTTGGCCTCGTTCCAGGCGTTCGCGCAGACATCCTCGTGGATCGGCCTCGCGCAGCGTGCGCCAGTGATCGAGCGGCGCGGGCAGGCGGAACTGCTCGGCGGACTTGATGGCGCGGTCGAACGCGACCCAGGCCATGATCTTCGAAAAGGTGAAGTGCTTGCGCCCGCCGCGCGTTTCCCAGATGCCCTCGTCGGGCTCGCGCCAGATCTTCTCGAGATGGGTGAGCAGCGCGCACTGTACCGACCAGACCGTATCGTCGGCCTGCAGCCCGCCCACGCGGACCAGGTGCAGCGCGGCCATCACCTCGCCGAATACGTCGAGCTGCAGCTGGTTGGCGGCGTTGTTGCCGATCCGCACCGGCTTCGAATCCTGGTAGCCGGGCAGCCAGTCGAGCTCCATCTCGGGCAGGCGCCGCTCGCCGGCGATGCCGTACATGATCTGGATCTGCTCGGGCGAGCCGGCCATCACGCGGCCCAGCCAGGCACGCCAGGCGCGCGCCTCGTCGCAGTAGCCGGCGCGCATCAGCGCCAGCAGGGTGATGGTGGCGTCGCGCAGCCAGCAGTAGCGGTAATCCCAGTTGCGAGTGCCGCCGATGTGCTCGGGCAGCGAGGTGGTGGGCGCGGCCACGATGCCGGCGGTCGGCTCGTAGGCGAGCGCCTTCAGCGTGATCAGCGAGCGCCGCACCACATCGGCGTAGCAGCCCTGGACCGGGCAAGCGCGAGGACCATTCGAGCCAGTGGTTCTCGGTGCGCGCCAGCATCGACAGCGGCTCGCGCGCGGGCGGCAGGCGCAGGTGCGAGGGCGCGTAGCCGAGCGAGAAGGGCACGCGTTCCTCGGCATGCACGGTGAACTCGGCGACGGTGCGCAGGTTCTCGCCCGCCAGCGGCACCGGCGTGCGCAGCACCACCGTGTCGGGGCCCGCGATCGCCTTCATGCCGGCCTCGCGCGACAGGCGCGTGACCCACGGGATCGAGAAGCCGTAGTCGAAGCGCAGCACCAGCTCCATCTGCATCGGCACGTGGCCGCGCTTGCCGATCACGATGCGCACCAGCTCGGACCAGCCGTTGCCGGGCGGCATGAAGTCGACCACGGTGACGGCGCCGGTCTCGCATTCGTAGTCGGTCTCGAGGATCAGCGTCTCGCCGCGATAGCGGCGCGAGCTGGAGAGGATGCGCGCCTCGGCGGTCGGGCGGATCAGCCAGCGGCCATGATCGGGCGTGCCGACCAGGGCGGCGAAGCAGGCGCCCGAATCGAAGCGGGGCCAGCAGAGCCAGTCTACCGAGCCGTCGCGTGAGATGAGGGCAGCCGTGTGTCCGTCGCCGACGAGTGCGTAGTCTTCGATGAGGGCTGGCATGGTGGGCAATTCTCCGTGATGCTGACGTTTGGCTTTCCGGGCCGGCGCCATCGGTCGACGGCGGCGCACGTGGCCCCTTATACTGCGCACGGACGAGGCGGGCAGGGCCGCTCGCATCGTTGAACAATCACAACACTTGAGGCGTTTCGGTGCAAGGAAGTTCCGACGGCCTGGCCGATCCGCACCGGCGCCGCGCCAAATTCGAGAGGTTCATGCGTATGTCATCGCTCAGGCTGGGTCACTGGATCAAGGGTTTCGCCGTGGTGCTGTCGCTGTCCGCGACGCACGCGTTTGCGCAGGATACCGCCAATGCGCCGAACGATGCCGTCTACAACCTGCTGGTCGGCACCTATACCGATTCGGGCAGCGACGGCATCTACGTCTACCGCTTCGATACGCGCACCGGCGACGTGTCGACGCCGATCAGCTCGATCAAGACGGTCAACCCGTCCTATCTGCTGCCGAGCCGCGACGGCCGCTTCGTCTATGCCGTCAACGAGCTGCCCGGCGACAACGGCCCGGCCAGCCAGCGCGGCGGCGTGAGCGCCTTCGGCTTCGACGCGAAGACGGGCGCGCTGAATTTCCTCGACCGCGTGTCCTCGGAAGGGAACGATCCCTGCTACCTGAGCCTGTCGCCGGACGGCAAGTACCTGGTGACCGCCAACTATTCGGTGGCGGCCGACCCGGGCGGCAGCTTCACGCTGTTCCCGATCGAGGCGGACGGCAAGGTGGGCGCCTCGGTGCTGAACGTGCACCACGAGGGCAGCGGCCCGGTGAAGGGCCGCCAGGACGGCGCGCACGTGCACTCGACAGTCTTCTCGCCCGACGGCAAGTACCTGTTCGTGCAGGACCTGGGCGCCGACAAGATCTTCGAATACCACTACACGCCCGACGGCACGCGCGGCCTGATCGGGCCGACCGAGTCGCGCTACACCATCGTGCCGCCGGGCACCGGCCCGCGCCACATGGTGTTCTCGCAGAACGGCCGCTTCGCCTACGTGACCAACGAGCTGAACGGCAGCGTCGATGTCTACGGCTATCACGACGGCAAGCTCGACCACCTGCAGAACATCAAGCTGTCCGCGCCGGGTTTCCACGGCCAGGAAGGCGGCGGCGCGCTGCACCTGTCGCCGGACGGCCGCTTCCTCTACGCGACCAATCGCGGCGATGCCAACGAGATCGTCGCGTTCCGGATCGAGGCGGCCAACGGCAAGCTCGTCTTCGCCAGCCGCCAGTCCACGCTGGGCAAGACGCCGCGCGAATTCCTGATCGATCCGACCGGCAAGTGGTTGATTGTCGGCAACCAGGAGAGCGGCAGCTTCTACGTGTTCCGGCGCGACGTCGCGAGCGGCAAGCTCGATCCGGATGCGCGCAAGGTGGCGCTGAGCAAGCCGGTCGATTTCAAGCTGGTGCCGGTGCAGCCGTAAGCGGGAGCGTCGCTGGACCAAGCAACGGGCGGGTCACCCTGGGGTGGCCCGCCCGTTTTTTCATGGCTTGAAGGATCGTAAGGACGGTGGTGGGCGCGAAGGTTGCGCGGGCAACGGTCGAGGGCGGCTCGCGGCCGGCCAGCGTCGCGCCGGCGATGGGCCGGCGATGGGCCGGAGCAATTCCGGTGCCTTGCCGCGCGCGTCGCGGCACGCCGGCAAGGCCGCTTGCCGTCGCGAAACGGCGAGCGCAAGGGCCGGCCAGCAGGCCCCGCGGCGACCTTATTCCGGCTGCGGCGGCGCCAGCACCTCGCGGCTGCCGTTGATGCCCATCGGCGAGACCAGCCCCGCCGTTTCCATTTGCTCGACCAGGCGCGCGGCGCGGTTGTAGCCGATGCGCAGCTGGCGCTGCACCGAGGAGATCGAGGCACGCCGCGTGCGCACCACGAAGGCGACCGCCTCGTCGTAGAGCGGATCGGCCTCGGCGTCGGGTGCGTCGCCGAACAGGTCCTGCGCGCCGCCGCCGTCCGAGGACGGGCCATCGAGGATGCCTTCCTCGTATTGCGGCTCGCCGAACTGCTTCAGGTGTTCGACGATCCGGTGCACTTCCTCGTCGGCCACGAAGGCGCCGTGCACGCGCTGCGGGTAGCCGGTGCCGGGCGGCAGGAACAGCATGTCGCCCTGGCCGAGCAGCGATTCGGCGCCCATCTGGTCGAGGATGGTGCGCGAGTCGATCTTCGAGGACACCTGGAAGGCCACCCGGGTCGGGATATTTGCCTTGATCAGGCCGGTGATCACGTCCACCGAGGGGCGCTGGGTGGCGAGGATCAGGTGGATGCCGGCCGCGCGCGCCTTCTGCGCGAGCCGCGCGATCAGCTCCTCGATCTTCTTGCCGGCCACCATCATCAGGTCGGCCAGCTCGTCGATCACCACCACGATCAGCGGCAGCGGCGAGAGCGGCTCGGGATCCTCGGGCGTGAGCGAGAACGGGTTGCCGATCTTCTTTTCCTTGGCCGCGGCGTCGCGCAGCTTCTGGTTGAAGCTGGCGAGATTGCGCACGCCCACCGCCGACATCAGCCGGTAGCGCTTCTCCATCTCGCCGACGCACCAGTTCAGCGCGTTGGCGGCCAGCTTCATGTCGGTGACGACCGGCGCGAGCAGGTGCGGGATGCCCTCGTAGACCGACAGCTCCAGCATCTTCGGGTCGATCATGATCAGGCGCACTTCCTCGGGCGTGGCCTTGTAGAGCAGCGAGGCGATCATCGCGTTGACCGCCACCGACTTGCCCGAACCGGTGGTGCCGGCCACCAGCATGTGCGGCGCCTTGGCGAGGTCGGTGACCACCGGATTGCCGACGATGTCCTTGCCCATCGCGATGGTCAGCTGCGAGGCCGAGTGCTGGTACTGGCGCGAGGCGAGGATCTCGGACAGGCGGATCATCTGCCGCTTCGCATTGGGCAGTTCGAGGCCCATGCAGGTCTTGCCGGGGATGGTCTCGACCACGCGAATCGAGGTCAGGCCCAGGCCGCGCGAGAGGTCCTTCATCAGGCCGACGATCTGGCTGCCGCGCACGCCGAGCGCGGGCTCGATCTCGAAGCGCGTGATCACCGGGCCGGCCGAGGCGCCCACCACCGTCACCGGCACCTTGAATTCCTGCAGGCGCTGCTCGATCACCAGGCCGGTCTGGGCCAGGTCGGCCTCGGAGATCGGCTGCATGTCGTCGGAGGCCGGCTCGAGCAGCTCCAGGCCGGGCAGCTCCACGTTCGAGGCGGCCGGGGCGCGGAACTCGAAGGCGTTCGGGTTCGTCGGGCGCGGTGCCGGTTGCGCGGGAGCGGCCGCGGCTGCCGGAACCGCCTCGGCGGCGGCGGCCGGGCCGGCGAAGGCGGAGGGCATGGCGAGCGGGGGGGCGGCCTCCAGCTCGGCGTCAGCCGTGTCGCTGTCGGGCGTTGCCGGCGTGACGATGGTGAATTCGGCCGTCGACGCCACCCAGGTATCGGTTGCGGTGGTGAAACCGGACGGGCTCGCGATGATCGGCGCGGCCGGCATCGCGCTGCTGGCCGGGGTGAAGATCGGCGCGCCGGCCGTGTAGGTGAAGCCGCCTTCGTCCGGGTCGGCTTCCTGCTCGGTCGCGGGTTCGTCCACCGGCGGCTGCGGCACGGGGGACGGCGGTGTCGCCGCGAATGGCGCACTTGTCGTCATCGAGGCCGTGGGCGCCGTGGCGCTGGTCGACGCGCTCGTGGCCGGCGTGGAGACCGTCGAGGCGACAGGCGCGATGGCTGCGGGCAGCGATTCCCATGGCGGGACCGATGTTGCCGCATGCTGCGGTGCTGTCGACGAGATGGAGGGCGTGGTCGTATCGGCGGCGGACTTTTCGTCCTGCACGGCCGGCGCCTGGGCCGTGAAGGCAGCTTGCGCGCTTGCCGGCGTCGCGAGCGAACCCGCCGCAGCAGCAGCAACAGCCGGGTGCATGGCGACCGGGTTAGTCGCGGGCGGGGTTGGCGCTGGCGGGATCACGGCAAGTGCCGGGGCAGCCATCGTGGTGGGTGCCGCCGAAGCCGGCTCGCCGGTGAGGGCCACGGATGGCGTCGCCGTTGGTTCGGCTGCGGGCTTCGTCTCGGCGAGCGGTGTGGCAGGCTCGGCCGGGGCGGTCGGCATCGTGGGCGGCGAGACAGGCGAGACGGCGGTGGCGATGCCCAGCGGAACAGCCGCCAGCGACGCCGTTGCCGCGGCCACGGAAGCGGGCGAATGACCCGCCAAGGCAGCGGGTGCAGCATTGCCGCCAGGCTCGGCCGGTGCCGCGCCGAATGCGCTTGGTGTCGCAGGCGTGATGGACGGGCTGTCGACAGGTTCGCCCGCCGGTGCGCTTGCCGCGGATGCGGCAGGCATCACGTCGGCCGGCTGGCCCACGAGTGAGGCGGCCGGCTCGGTTGGCTTGGCCGTCGACTCGTCGATGGTGTCGGGCGCGACGGATGCCCACGACGGCAGCGAGGGCGACAGCGAGTCGGCCGGCATGAAGGCGCTGATGTCGATCACGGCATCGTCGTCTTCGTCCTTTGCCTTGTCGGCGACGGGAGCCGCGGCGGTATCGGCCGGCGTCTCCATCTCGAACGCGAGCGGCGGTTCGGCCAGCGGCTCCAGCGCTGCCGAGCCCGATGCGTTTTCGGCGGCGGGCTGGAGTTCGGGCTGAAGCGTGCGCGTGGTGAACATGCCGGCTGCTTGCGCGCTGCCTGCCGCGGCCTCGCTGGCCGCGTCGCCGTGCGGCGTGGCCGTGGTGCCGGCCAGCGCGGCCCATTGCGCGGTGCTGGCGTCGATCGAGCGCAGCGTGTCCTGCAGGCTCGGCGAGGGTTCGACCGGCTGCGCGGGTTTGTCGGACCAGGCGTAGAGCGGCGCCCGCGCGGGCGGCGTGGGGCGGCGGCGCTGGGCGGCGTTGGCATTCTGCGTCGGCATGGCCGGGCGGGCCGGCGTCCTGGCCGGCAGGTTCTGGGCCGCGGCGGGGCGTGCCGGCTGGGCGATCGGCGGCACCACCGGACGGATCGGGGCGGCGCTCGGCGCGGCGGGCTGGCGGCCCGGCGCTGCGCGGCGCGCGCGGATCTCGTCGGCGAGGTCCCACAGCGCGCGCGGTTCGAACAAAAACAACCCCGCGACCAACATGGTCAGCCCGCCCAAACCCAACA
>JAYFRU010000061.1:0-11275 GCA_040946965.1 Burkholderia sp.
ATCAGTTTCCACAATGCGTCGTCAATGATCGGCGCTGCCATCCTTGAGTTCCCGTTGCTCAGGTGCCCAAGGTTAACCGCTCGCCGCGAAAGTAAACAGCCCCCTCACGGGGAATTTGAACTGGCCTCTTACTGATGAATCGTTGTGTCATCGCATTCGATCAACAATCCCGTTCAGGCGAGACCCGGTTGGCCGCATTGGCGAAATGCGCCGGAAATGCCCGGAAAATGCGCGCCGGCCGCCGCATTCGATCGCCTCGCGCATGCCGCGCTTCTCCGCTGCGGCGCCGATACATTCGAACGATTGGAAACAGCGCGCCACAAGGGTAATTTCATCGTGTCTCAGTTCGTAAATGAATTGCAAATGAGAATCGTTATCGGTAATATTCCGTCTCGCGTTCCGGCGTGGAGAAGGTGCGTAGGCCGACCGGGCGCGATCAATCGAATCTCGAAATGTCATTGCCAGCATTTCGCCTGCATTCGGTGATTCTTACAAACGGCCGCCGGGCCGTTGTTCTGGGCAACGGCGGACGAAACCACACTTGGAGCGCAATCAACAAATGGGAATCTCGATGGACGTGTGGCGGCGCGGCAGACGCGTTTCGTATCGACAGGCAGGGGCGATCCGGCTGACACCGATCGCGATCGCGCTGTGCGCGACTTGGGCTGGCACGGCGCATGCGCAGCAGGCCGCCGGCAGCGCGCCGAGCACGGCGCTGCCGACCGTGTCGGTGTCCGCCGAGGCTGACGCGACGACCGAGGACAGCGGCTCGTACTCGTCGCGCAATGCCACCATCGGCGGTCGCACGCCGGTGCCCATCAAGGAGATTCCCGCTTCGGTCTCGGTGCTGACGCGCCAGCGGATGGACGATCAGAACATGACGACCATCCAGGATGCGCTGCGCAACATGACGGGCGTGAGCGCGTTCGAATACGGCGACGGCACGGCCTACTACCACGCCCGCGGCACGCAGCTCGGCATCGAATTCGACGGCGTGTCGATCGTCAGCGGCCTGCAGTACCTGCAGCAGTTCGACCTCGGCATCTACGATCGCGTGGAGCTGATCCGCGGCCCGAATGCGGTGCTCGACGGCAACGGCGAGCCGGGCGGCACGGTGAACCTGGTGCGCAAGCGCCCGCAGAAGGAATTCCATATCGGCACCGAAACGCAGATCAGCTCGTTCGGCGGCGTGCGCCAGATGGCGGACGTGACGGGCTCGCTGAACAAGGACGGCACGCTGCGCGGGCGCGCCGTGCTGATCGGCAGCGACCAGCACGAGTCGATCGACCGTGCGCGCACCAAGGAAGTGACTGCCTACGGCGCGATCGATTGGGATATCACGCCGCGCACGACGCTGTCGCTGTCGGCTGGCTACCAGGTCAATACCAATACCGGCTTCGACTACGATGCCTCGGGCCTGTTCGCCACCCCGACCAGCCAGGCACCGTTCGCGCGGGTGCCGAGCTCGTTCTCGCAGAACTTCGCGCCGGACTGGAACTACGCGTACAACTCGCTGCAGGAAGTCAACGCGAACCTGGTCCATCGCTTCTCAGGCGGCTGGAAATCGCAGACCACGCTGTTCTATCGTCATGAGCTCGTGAAGGCCGACGAGGCCGACAGCGGGCCGGGCGCGCGCTCCCCGGGCATCGCGCGCTACACCGAGCGTCGGCAGCAGAACACCTATGACTGGTTCGGGGCCGACACCAACGTGAGCGGGCCGATCCAGGCGTTCGGCCGTACCCACACGCTGACGGTCGGTGCGAACTACTCGCTGATGTCGAAGACGTCATACAGCGGCAACGCCTCCCTGGCCGGCCCCGGCCCGCTCGGCACCTTCAGCCTCTACGATCCGAACGTGATCGGCAAGGTCAACGTGCTGTTCCAGTTCGGTACCAACACGCGCCTGGTCCAGTACGGCTTCTATGCGCAGGCGCACGTCAAGCTGCTCGATCCGCTTACCCTGGTCCTGGGTGGACGCGAGGCCTTCTACGAGCAACGCACGCAGTCGCTGCTGCCGACCGTCGCGGATTGGCAGACCGACGTGAACCTGAATCACAAGTTCCTGCCGTCGGTGGACCTGGTGTGGGATATCACGCCGACCAACACGGCTTACGCGAGCTTCTCGCGCTTCCTCGCCGCGCAGGTCGCGAACGAGGTCGGCGGCAGTCTGGTGCCGCCGCGTACCGGCGAGCAGTATGAAATCGGCGTGAAGAACACTTTCCTGGGCGGGTGCCTCAGCACCACCGCAGCTTTGTTCCGTATCAACGACAACAACCGCGCGGTCGCCGATCCGGTCCATCCTGGTTTCTCGATCCCGGCAGGCAAGGTGCGCGACCAGGGCTTCGAGTTCGAGGTGACCGGGCAGCCGACCGAGAACTGGAACGTCTATGCCGGCTACACCTACCTGAACGCCGCTTACGATAACACCGCCGCCGATCTGTCGAAAGGTACCGATCCGAAGCACCTGTTCAAGCTGTGGACCAAGTATGCGCTCTCCTCGGGCAAGCTGCGCGGCCTGTCGGTCGGCGGCGGCATGCTCGCCCAGACGCAGACCACGCGCGGCGTGGTGCAGGGTGCCTACGCTATCTTCAACGCGCAGGTGGGCTACCGCTTCAACAAGCATGTCGAGGCCTCGCTCGCGCTGAACAATATCTTCAATCGCGACTACTACCTGCGTCCGCCCGGCAACTTCTACAGCGTGTTCGGCGATCGCCGCAACGTGATGCTGACGGTTCGTTCGGATTTCTGATCGAACCCGGCGGCGGGCAGGTCCCGCCGCCATGCAACAAGCCCGGGCGCTCCGCTAGCCCGGGCGGTTTCACCCGGTTCGTCCGGGAGCGTGTACCGGCAGCAAGGGTGTGCGTGACAGCGGCGGTCACGGAGTGGTCGTGAAACTAAAATATAGAATACGAATCATCCCTATTTGCATTTAACTTATAACTTGCCCGCGTACGACAGCTTCGGGCCGAAGCGAGGGTCGTGCAGTTGACTTGAGCGGCGGCGCCAACGATGCCTGGGCGCGGTCGCGCACGGGCAATGGAGGGAACATGAATGTCGCTGACGTGTGCATGACGATGTCGATTGCAGTTCGTCCAGTCCACCCGGGCACCTCGCGCCGGGTATCCGATTTCAGCGCGCTGCCGGCATCGCCGTCGCGCTGCTCACGCGATTCCGCCCGGCGCCGCTTCGCCGCGCGCGAGGCCGCTCGCCGGCACTCCCGGCTTCTTTCCGCGCCCGTCGGCCGCCCGCGCGCTTCCGAGATCTCTTCACAGGAACCTTCGCCATGACGCAAGCCATGCCTTTGCTATTTGATTTTTCGCCGTTCGTCGGCCAGAGCGAACGCTATGTCGATCTGATCAAGCAGTTCTCCGCCGCGCATGCGTTCCGCAGCGCGCATGTCAGCGAACTGCTGCTCGAGGACGATTTCCACCGCCGCCCGCTGCGGCCGGAGGATTTCGAGTTCCTGAAGTTCCAGAAGCCGGTGCGCATGCACAACGTCAGCCGCCTGCCGGCGCTGGCCTCGGGCCGCACCCTGCTGTCGATCTACGAACTGGGCGTAGCGCGCCTGCCGCGCAGCGCGGAGGCCAAGGAGTGGCAGCACTTCAGCGGCTTCTACGGCGACGACGTGCAGGTGTTCGGCGCGCAGATCGTGCCCTTCCTCGAAGCCTATGCCTTCGAGTACCTGTCGCAGGAGCAGTCGCTGGAAGCCGAGCCGGCCGCTGCGGCCGCGCGCCTGAAGCGCATCATCGACGACGAGACGGCGTTCTGGGGCGAGAACTTCGCGCGCCTGATGCGCAACGACTACCTGCAGGAAGGCCTGCGCTTCATCACCGTGCAGCGCTGGGCACTGGCGCCGTCCAAGCGTCGCGCGCTGGCCCGCGCCACCGCCAGCGGCTTCCTCGACATGCTGCTGGAATCCTTGCGTCCGCAACTGCAGGGCGAGCTGCCGTCCGACGCGTTGCTCGAGAAGGTGGCCGCCTCGGTGGGCGTGACGCGCCAGCAGCACGCCTACTGTGGCAGTTCTACCTGCCGACCAGCACCGCCAAGGTCAACCTGCTGTACGCGCTGGGCCGCCGCCCGGATCGCGCCTTCGGCCTGGTCGGCGCGGCCTTCGCAGCCGAGGCCGAATGGCTCGCGTTCGGCGCCGCGCTCGAACGCGCCTGCGCGCACCTGGTGCCGGCCGGCCGCGAGCCGGGCGAATTCGCGCGCCGTGCCGACGAACTGGTGGCGCGCTTCCAGCAGGCACTGCAGACCATCGCCGAGCAGTTCGGCACGCCGGCCTACACCCAGGCCGTGCAGGGCGCGGCCGAGCGGCTCTGCGAGCGCGCGCTGGGATCTGGGAGAACAGCTGCTGTGGCTGTCGTCGATCCGCCACTACATCAAGTTCGCGCATCGCATCAGCGACCGCATCGACGTCGAATGCCCGGGCATCGATCGCGAGACCTTCGTCGAGCCCTTCGAGATGTGCTCGACCACCCATGTCCACAACGATCACCGCCTGGTGACCATCGAGGAAGGCCAGATGCTGTTCTGGGGCAATGTCGGCATGCAGCTGAAGATGAACGTCGGCGACAAGGTGCTGATCCCCGATGGCCGCCTGCACGGCTCGACCGTGCTCTCGGGCGAGTGCACCTACCACCAGCCGATCATCCCGAACGACTGGGTGCAGGCGCTGGTGGCTGAGCTCGATGCAGACGCGAAGGCCGGCACCTCGGCCTGAGGGCGGACCCAGCCACCCGCACTTGACTGGTGGGCCGCGCATTCCGCGCGGCTCGGCACGTTCGCCCGCGCTGGCGACGAACAAGGATATGAAATGCGATCAACCGAGGATGAGGTCAACGTGATGCCGCAAACCGAGCTGGCGACACCGGGCAGCGAAGGCTTTGATCCGGGCGACTGGAAGAGCCGCATCATCGCGGGCCGTGCGCTCGGCGCCGCGGCGAACCCGCCGGCCTGGCTCGACGCGGCCTACGCGACCCTGCGCGAGCAGGTGATGCACCCGGAATATCCGTGCTTCTTCGGCGCCATGGCCGAGAAGCGCGGCGAAATGTTCTACGGCTACGTGAACGGCAAGGACATCGCCGAGCTGCCCGCCACCATGAAGACCTTCTCGGAGCTGGTGTCACGCCCCGAGTATCGCAAGAACAACATCGCGATCTTCTTCGAGCCCGACGCCGAGCCGCTCTCGCACGAGACCTATCACCAGCACTTCTGGCAGATCCTGCAGCACCTGCACGATGTCGATCCCGATCCCAAGGCCGATCAGCCGCCGTCGCCCTCGGACGGCGACTGGGAGTTCTCGTTCGCCGGCGTGGAGACCTTCGTGGTGTGCGCCTGCCCGTCGTTCCGCGCACGCCACAGCCGCAACCTCGGCCCCGGCATGGTGCTGATGTTCCAGCCGCGCAGCGTGTTCGTCGACACCATCACCAACAAGGTGATCGGCCGCGAGGCGCGCAACCAGGTGCGCAAGCGCCTGCAGACCTGGGACGAGATCGGCGCGCATCCGGACCTCGGTTTCCATGGGGACCCCGGCAACCTGGAGTGGAAGCAGTACTTCCTCGACGACGCGAACCTGCCGGCCGACGATCGCTGCCCGTTCCTGAAACGCCAGAAGCAGGATGCCGAGGCGGCCCGCAACGCATTCGGCGAATCGCCGCGCGACGTGGTGATCGCCGTCGATTTCGCGCCGCAGCGCCAGGCGGCCGAGCCGATGGTGGTGCAGGCCAAGCCTGCCGCCGCCGACGAGGCCGGCGCGCGCCATTGGCAGCAACACAAGATCGTCTCGACCGACAGCCCGTATGCGTCGCATCCGGCCTGGCATGGCAAGGAACACCGCCATCTGCCGCACGGCAGCCACGAGCATCACGAATACGGCGCGGAGTGACGGCCGTTTGTCGGGTTCGTCGGCCGTGACGAGACGAGGGCCGGGCGCCATGGCGTCCGGAAACGCCGCGCATGACGCGGCGGGGCAATGAAGGTAGGGCGAGGTACGGAAATGGCAGAGAACATGCTCGAACGGCTGCGCTCGCTGGCCGGGCAGCGCTCGGCGGACACCGCGCTGGTGACCGTCGACGCGCAGGGCGACACCCGTTACGACTACGCGGCGCTCGATCGCCGCGCCACCGCGCGGGCCGCGCTGCTGCGCGAGCGCGGCGCCGGCAGGCAGGCGGCCCGCGTGCTGCTGGCGATGGACAGCGGCGTCGACTACGTGGCCGCGTTCTCCGGCTGTCTCTACGCGGGTGCGGTGGCGGTGCCCGTGTATCCACCCGAATCGCTGCGCGGCCAGCACCTGGCGCGCCTGGCCGCGATCGCGGTCGATGCCGAGGCGGCCTTCGTGGTCACCACGCGCGCGCTGGCCGACAAGCTCGGCGAGGCCTTCGCGAGCATCGCCCCCGGCGCCGCGCTGATCGAGATGGACGCGCTGGACCACGAGCGCGTCGATGCCCGCGCGTTCGAAGCCTATCGCGCGGCACCTGCCGACATCGCCTTCCTGCAGTACACCTCGGGGTCGACCTCCACGCCCAAGGGCGTGATGGTCACCCACGGCAGCCTGTGGGTCAACGAGATCGCGATCCGCGAAGGGCTGGGCGTGACGGTCGAGGACGTGTTCGTCAGCTGGCTGCCGCTCTATCACGACATGGGCCTGATCGGCACGCTCTCGCAGCCGGTGTTCAGCGGTATCCCGCTGGTGCTGATGTCGCCACAATTCTTCCTCGAGCGGCCGGTGCGCTGGCTCGAGGCGATCGCGTGCCATCGCGGCACCATCTCGGGCGGCCCCGATTTCTCGTATCGTCTGTGCGCCGACCGGATCGGCGACGAGGCGCGCGCCGCGCTCGACCTGTCGAGCTGGCGGCTCGCCTTCTCGGGCTCAGAGCCGGTGCGTAAGGCCACGCTGGACGCCTTCGTCGAATGCTTCGTGGCGCAGCGCTTCGATCCGGCCGCGCTGTTCCCGTGCTACGGCCTGGCCGAGGCCACGCTCTACGTGACCGGCGTGGGCCGCAGGCGCGGCGCGCATGCGCCGGGCTTCTCGGTCGAGGCGCTCGAAGCCGGGCGTGCCGAGGCCGATGCGAACGGCACCGAACTCGTCTCGTGCGGGCGCGTGCCGAGCGAACATACGGTCGAGATCGTCGACCAGGCCAGCGGCGCGCTGCTGGCCGATGGCGCGATCGGCGAAATCCTGGTGCGCGGGCCGAGCGTGGCCGCCGGTTATTGGCGCCGCGCCGATGCCACGGCCGCCAGCTTCATCGAGCGCCAGGGCGCCACCTGGCTGCGCACCGGCGACCTGGGTTTCGTCCATGAGGGCGAGCTGTATGTGGCGGGGCGCATCAAGGACCTGCTGATCGTGCGCGGCCGTAATCTCTATCCGCAGGATCTCGAACTCGGCATCGAGCGCGAGGTGGAACTGGTGCGGCGCGGCCGCGTGGCCGCCTTCGCCGTGGAGCTGAACGGGCAGGAAGGCATCGGCATCGCGGCCGAGGTGTCGCGCAACACGCGCAAGCTGGCGACGCCCGAGGCGATCGCGGCCGCGCTGACCGAAGCGGTCGCGCTCGCCTGCGGGGAGCCGGCTGCC
Organism: Burkholderia sp.; assembly: GCA_040946965.1. Lineage (GTDB taxonomy): Bacteria > Pseudomonadota > Gammaproteobacteria > Burkholderiales > Burkholderiaceae > Burkholderia. The sequence continues at coordinate 7,571 of JAYFRU010000061.1, forward strand.
GTGGTGGTGCTGCTGAACCCGGGCGGCCTGCCGAAGACCTCGAGCGGCAAGGTGCAGCGTGTCGCCTGCGTGCGCGGCTGGCAGGATCGTTCGCTCGATGCCTATGCGTGGCTGGAGCACGGGCAGCGTGTCGATCACGATCAGCAAGGCGATGCGGCGCCAGCCTCGGCGGCGAACGATGTCGAGGCGCCGGCGCATCCCGATATCGAGGCGGCGCTGGCGGTGCTGTGGCGCGAGGCCCTGCCTGCCTTGCCGGCCGGCTCGGCGAGCTTCTTCGCCCATGGCGGCAATTCGCTGGCCGCCGTGCAACTCGCCTCGGCCGTGCAGGCGCGCTGGGCGATCGACTACACGGTGCGCGACGTATTCGGCGCGCCGAGCCTGCGTACCTCGGCTGCGCGCATCGCCGAGCGCCTTGCGCAAGGCAGCGTGGCCGCCGACGCGGACTTCAGGCCGCTCGACGCGGCGGCGCGCCGGGTCGCGATCGCCTCGGATGCGCAGCGCAGCCTGTGGCTCACCTGGCTGCACGATCCAGCCAGCGCCGCCTACAACATGAGCGGCGAGCTGAGCCTAGACGGCAGGCTCGATGCCGACGCGCTGCGGCTCGCGCTCGGGGTGACGTGGTGCGCGCACACGACGTGCTGCGCGCGCGTTTCGAGCTGGGCGAGGAGGGCGAGGCACTGCAGGTGATCGACGATACGCTCGCGAGCGAGCTGCCCGTCACCGCGCTCGACGGCCTGCCCGACGCCTCGCGCGCGACGGCGCTCGCAGGCCTGACGCGCGAGCTCACGCAGGCGCCGTTCGACCTGGAAACCGGGCCGCTGCTGTGGGCGCACCTGGTGTGCATCGCGCCCGCGTCGCATCGCCTGCTGATCGTGCTGCACCACATCGTGGCCGACGGCTGGTCGGTCAACGTGCTGCTCGACGCGCTGTCGCGAGCCTATGCGATGCGCGCCGGCAAGCCGGCCGATGCCGACCGGGCCGCCCAGCTCGACGCCGCGCTCGCGCCGGCCTGGCAATACACCGATTACGTCGCCTGGGAGCGCGCCGCGCTCGGCGAGGCGGCCCTGACGCGACAGCTCGACTACTGGCGTGCCCAACTGGCCGCCGACGGCGATCCGTCCGCCGCAGCGCGCCTGTTCCCGCGCGAGGCCGGGGCGCCCGGCAGGCAGCGCGGGTTCGAATTCTTGCTGTCCGGCGACACCGCCGAGGCGCTGCGGCGCTTCGCGGCCGAGCGTCATGCCACGCCCTTCATGGCGATGCTGGCGGTGCTCGACGCGGTGCTGCATGAACTGAGCGGCCGCGACGACATCCGCATCGGCGCGCCGGTTTCGCTGCGCAAGCGGCCCGAGGCGCAGGCGCTGATCGGCTATTTCATCAACGTGCAGGTGCTGCGCACGCGGATCGACGCGGCGCGCGGCTTCGCGGCGCTGGTCGATGCGGCGCGCGATACGGTGCTGGCCGCGCACGAGCATCAGGACGTGCCGTTCGACCGCCTGATCGGCGCCTTGCTGCCGAATCGCGCGAGCGGCGACGAAGCGCTGTTCCAGGTCAAGCTGACGGAGCAGCGGCCGTTCGAGACGCGCGGTTTCGCGCCGATCGAGGCAGGCCTGCGCGTCCTGCTCAACGACGCGCCGCATTTCGGCGCTCGACTTCACCGATCGCGGCGAGGCGATCGACTGCCTGCTCGCCTATGACGATGCGGTGTTCGATGCCGCCTTCATGGCGCGCCTGGCCGCGCGCTTCCAGGCATTCGCGGCCCGCCTGGTGGCCGACGCCGAGGCACCGCTCGCCATCGCCAATGCGGTGGCGATCGCCGAGGCCGCGCAGGCCAATACGGCCGACGATGCGGCGAGCACCGACTTCCTGGCGATGTGGGAAGCCAGCGTGGCCCGTGACCGCGCCGCGATTGCGCTGCGCGACGGCCTGGAAGGCAAGCGCGGCGGCCGACGCGCTGGCCGCGCAGCTGCGCATGCAAGGCGTCACCGACGAATCGCGCGTGGCCGTGCTGGCCGAGCGCTCGATCGAGCACGTGCTGGCGATGCTGGCCGCGCTCAAGGCCGGTGCCACCTGGTTGCCGCTCGATCCGCGCGCGCCGGCCGCGCGCCTGGCGACGCAACTGGCTGATAGCGGCGCGGTGGTGCTGCTGCACGCGGTGCCGCTGCCCGATGGCTTCGTGCTGGCGAATGCGGTGCCGATGGCCTTGCGTCTCGAAGTTCCGCCGGCCCCAGTGGCGCATGTCGTGCCGCGCTCGCGCCATGCCGATCGCGCCGCCTACATGATCTACACCTCGGGCTCCACCGGCGAGCCGAAGGGCGTGATCGTCACGCATCGCGCGCTCGCGAACTATGTGCAGGGCATGCGGGCGACGCTCGATGCCCGGGCCGAATCCTCGTTCGCGATGGTGTCGACGCCGGCCGCCGATCTCGGTCACACCACCTTGTTCGGCGCGCTCGCCTCGGGTCGCACGCTGCACCTGATCGCGCCGGATCTCGTTTTCCAGCCCGATGCGTTCACGCGCTATATGTCGGCGCATCGCGTCGGCGTGCTGAAGATCGTGCCGAGCCACCTGGCCGCCTTGCTGTCGGCGGCGCAGCCGGAGCAGGTGCTGCCGGCCGACGCGCTGATCGTCGGCGGCGAGAGCACGCCGGCCGCGCTGCTCGCGCGCATCTCGGCCTTGGCGCCGGCCTGCCGCGTGTTCAATCACTATGGGCCGACCGAAACCACGGTCGGCGTGGCCATGCATGCCTGGCAGAGCGGTGGCGCCGAGCGCGACCTGCCACTCGGCCGCGCGCTGCCCGGCATGCGCCTGCACCTGCTCGACGCGGGCATGACGCCCGTGGCCGATGGCGAGGATGGCGAACTGTACGTCGGCGGCCCCGGCGTGGCGCGCGGTTATCACGGCCGCGCCGGGCTCAGCGCCGAGCGCTTCGTGCCCGATCCGTTCCTGGCCGGCGAGCGGCTCTATCGCACCGGCGACCTGGCTGAAGCGCGGCGTCATATTTGAGCGCTCAGAAGCGTCATATTCGGCAAGCGCGGTGATTCCAAATCCTGAAAAGAAATTGCAGCAGCAGAAACTATCAATGTGCTCGCAGACGTAGACTGCATCTAAAACAAGCCGCCCGAGGCTTCTAAGTCCCAATTCGCGATCACCAGTTCGCCGCTTTCAGTGGGTCGACCGTGAACGCTGGCCACGCTGTAACGTATACCGACCTCAAGCTGTGGGAATTCGGCAAAGCAGGCCCGAATGTCCGTGTGATCGTTGATCGACAGCATGATCTTACCCTTGCAGGTTCGCATCACCTCGGCCAGACGCTCGTACTGCGCCCACTCGAACGGCACGCCGTAACCTTCGGTTTGCCAGTACGGTGGGTCCATGTAGAAGAACGTGTGCGGCCTGTCGTACCGGCGCACGCACTCATCCCACGGCAAGTTTTCGATCGTCGTGCCGCCGGCCAAACGAAGATGCGCGGCCGACAGGTTCTCCTCAATGCGCAGCAGGTTGATCGTGGGCGACGTCGTCGCAGTGCCGAACGTCTGCCCGGTCACCTTCCCGGAGAATGCGTGGTTCTGAAGGTAGAAGAAACGGGCCGCTCGCTGGATATCGGTGAGTGTTTCCGGGAGTGTCTGTTGCTGCCAAACGAATATCTGACGGCTCGACAACGCCCAGCGAAACTGCCGGACGAATTCCTCAAGGTGATTCTGAAC
>JAYFRU010000062.1:0-11238 GCA_040946965.1 Burkholderia sp.
AACTCGATCTGATGGTCATCGCCTTTATCAACTTCGCCCTGATTGTCGAAGCCCTTCGCTAGTGTGAACACGCCCTAGCCCAGCAGCCCGGCCGCCACGTTGATCGACAGGCCCAGCACCGCCATGTTGAAGTAGAACGAGAGGATCGACTTCGCGAGGCCCGCGCGCCGGATCGAGCGATTGTTCAGCATCACGTCCGAGGTCTGCGAGGCCACCGCGATGGTGAACGAGAAATAGAGGAAATCCCAGTAGTCGGGCTCGAGTTCGCGATGGGGAAACTGCAGCGCGCGCGCCTTGGGCGGCGACTGGTAATAGAGCCGCGCGTAATGCAGGGTGAAGATGGTCGGGATCAGGAACCAGGCGCCGAACAGCGTCGCGCCCGTCACCGCGTAATGCTCGATGCCGGCGCGCAGGCCCACGCTCTTGGCGCTGGCCAGCTCCACCGCGATCGCCGCCACGCTGGCCACCGTCGCCAGGCAGATGATGGTCAGCACGGTGGTGGCGCTCTCGTCCTCGCGCATCGCGATCTCGCGCACCTTCTCGTGATACACGCGCGTCATCTGCCACCACATCAGCGCGAGATAGAACCACACCGTCACGTCCCAGCCGATCAGCACGCGCGCGAAGCGGCTGTGCACGACCGGCAGCAGCGCCGCCACCCCCACCAGCAGCGCGACCCACATGCGCGGACGATTGCGAAACAGCATCGGCAAACTCGACATCGACAGCTCCAGAAAAGGCGGGAATCGGCGGCCAGCTTCAGCCGACCTGGTTCAGTTCGAACACCACGTCGACGGCCGAGCCGTTCCAGTTGTATTCGAGGTAGGCGGCGTGATGGCAGTCGCGCAGCAAGCCGGTGCGGAACGCGGCCAGGCACTCGCCGCCGCGATCGCGCACCGAGGGATAGGCCAGGCCCGCAAAGCCGGCGCCGCGCACCATGCGCCCGAAGGCCTGCCCGGCCGAATAGTCGAGCGCGTCGAGCAGGGTCGGGTCGCGCTCGGGCCAGGCGCGGATATCGGCCACCTCGCCCTGCGCGGCCACGGTATAGAGGCGCATCTGCTGGCGCATCGGCCGCTCGCCTGTGGCGGCCAGGAACAGCCCGGTGTGATGGCGCGTCTCGGCGATCGCGGTGGCGCGCGAGCGTGCGCAGTAGAACACGCCGTAGCTGCCGTCGGAGAAACGGCTGCCTTGCGGATTCAAGTGCGTGAAGGCGGCCATGATCGGCCCGTAGCCGGGGCCGTAGCGGCGCTCGGCCGGCGGCACCAGCGCGAGCTGGCCGATCTCGGCGCGCACGCGGTCGTTGGTCATCGCCTCCAGCGCGTAGAGCGCATCGAAATCCTCGGGCGAGGCGACCCGGTCGAACAGATTGATGGCGGGAAAGCGGATGGGAATCACCCGGTAGGCGGGCGCCCAGTCGAGCGTGGTGACGGGCCAGCGGGGCGAGCGATCGGCCGCGCTCACGCCCAGCCCCCCCGCACCGCGTCGAGATACTGGCGCACCGCCACCAGGTCGCTGACATTGCCGGCCAGCATGCGGTCCAGCGCGCGGCCGCCGTTGAAGGGCGCGGCGCTGTTGCCGCGCTTGAGCCAGCCGTCGGCCGCCTCGGGCGGCAGCAGGATCTGCAGGGCCTTGTAGATGCCGAGCATCAGCGACAGGCGCTCTAGCGTGTCGCGCGTGAGGCGCGCCGTCTGCGGCGAGGCCTTCCACTTGAAGAAAGTCGAGCGGCCCGGCGAGCCGAGCAGGACGATCTGCTCCTCGGTCGACAGATTCCAGTCGCGCGCGATATTGAAGAACGCGCGCAGACCGGCGGCGGACATCTGCGCCGGGGTCGCTTCGGGGACCGGAGGCGAGTCCGGCAGCGGGGTCGGAGCGGGTCGAGACATGGCCGTTAGTCTCAAAGAGAATGGACTAACAAGATTAGTCCATTCTCGGATGATTGCAAGGGCCCGATGATGACAAGTTGCGGTGGCTGCGACGAGGACAGTCGCCGATTGGCCGCAGCGCGCCCCCCGCCAAGCCGCTCCGGAAGCGCCACCGGCGCGCCGGCCGCGCGCCAGCGCTGCGCCGATCGGCTCCGCAGCTCACGGCGAAAAGTCGGAGGAATCGCCGGCGAACGATGCGGCACGGCGCAGCCCTCGCGTCATCGCGGCGCCACCGGACCGCACAAAAGAAAGCGGCGACGATCTGCGACATCATCGCCAGGTGGCGCCGGTTGTCGTGATCCCAGGGATGGAAACCGGGCCGGAAGAAATCGAGCCATCCGCGCGCGATGCGCGGAAACACGCCGTGACGAGGCCCGTACAGGAACTGGATCACGCGCCACATGCCGCGCACGCGGTGATCGGCCTGGCGATCCGAGCGGATCAGCCGCGTGTGGATCAGGAACACGGTCGGCCAGAAGGTCAGCGTGGGCATCAGGAAGGTGCCCACGCGCAGCAGGTAGCGCTTCGCGCCTGCGGCTCCATCACGGCGTTCCAGACATCGAAGGAGACAGCCTTGTGCTCGGTTTCCTCCAGCGCGTGCCACAGCCACATCTGCTTGTAGCCCTCCTCGGCGCCGTTCATGCGCGACGGATCGTCGAGCAGCAGCCCGGCCAGCATCGCCGTGTAGTGCTCGGCCGCCACCGTGTGGGCGAGCTGCATCGAATGCGGCATCACGCGCTTCATCCAGCCCAGCACCTTCCAGATGCGCTGGTCGAGCTTGCGCGCCGGCAGCCGGTTGGCCTGCAGCGCCTCGTTGTACTCGACATGCTCGCGCGTGTGCATCGCCTCCTGGCCGATGAAATCCAGCACCTGCGGCTTGAGCACCGGATCGTCGATGCGGTCGCGGTAGTTGCGCACCGAATCCATGAAGAAACGCTCGCCGGCCGGGAACAGCAGCGACAGCGCGTTGAAGAAGTGCGTGACGGCCGGGCCCTGGCCGTGCCAGTCCTTGGCGCGCTCGACCACGAGCGGGAAGCGCAGGTCCCGGCGCACGGGCATGATGTCGGTCGCGACGGCGGCTGCGGACGGATGAGGCATCGTCGATGCTCCTTGGCGCCGCGCGCGGTTCGCTGGGTTCGCCGGGCACCTCGCCCGGCTCGCGGATCGATCGCGCGCCGAATTGATTGCATTGGACGATGTAAAGATGCGGCGATTCGCCGCGCCCGCGCAAGTCCCCCGCTAGTGCCGCGCTTCCAAACGAAGCGCCCGGAGCGGTGGGCCGCCGGGCCGGGCAGGCCCGCCCCGCTTGAAACCGCGCCTGTCTGAGGAATCGGCGAAAAATGGCGCGGCGTCGGCTGAAAAAAAACCGGCCGACGGCGAAAAACGGCAGGCTTGGCGCCCGATCTAGATGGGGTCGAAACGAATGATGCCGGTTTCGGCGGCTGGTTTCGGGCGCCTCAGGCAGCCACCGCCGCCGGCTCCTCGGCCGGCGGCACGAAGATGTAGCCGCGCCCGCGCATGGTCTGGATATGCCGGGGCTGGTCTGGATCGTCCTCGATCCGCGCACGCAGCCGGAATACCAGCACGTCGAGGCCGCGCTCCGAGCGCGATTCGTCGCCGACCTGCAGCAACTGCAGCAGGGTCGCGCGCGACAGCACCTGCAGCGGATGGCTGACGAAGGCCTTGAGCAGCGCGAACTCGCTGGGCCGCATGCCGAGGTCGCGGCCGTGCTTGCGGGCGCGCCGCGCGGCGAAGTCTATCTCGATCGCGCCCAGCAGGCGCGGGCGCGGCACCTGCATCACGCCGAGCGCCGGGCCGACCGGGCGCTGCACGATGGTGCGGATGCGGGTCGAGAGTTCCAGCAGGTTGAGCGGCTCGGCGAGGAAATCGTCAGCGCCGAATTCGAGCGCGAGCACCTTGTCGCTGACATCGGGCTCCTCGCCGATCAGCACCACCGGCATCTCGTAGCCGGCCGCGCGCAGCTGGCGCAGCGAGGCATAGGTGTCGGGATAACCGGGCCCGGCCCGCATCACGATCGCCGTGGGCTGCTCGCGCTCGACGCGCTCGACCAGGGTGGCGCTCGAATACCAGACCGACATCTCCATCCGGTGCTTGCTGAAATGGGCGCGCAGCGCGTCGCGCTGGGCTTCGTTCGGTTCGATGACGAGGATGTTGATGCTCATGGGCAATCCGTGGTTGACGTCGATTCGGATGCGAGGCGCCCCCGGCCCGCGCCGGCACGCGAGCCGCCGCAAAACCGGGACAATCCGCGGCAAACCGCCGTCCCGGCCCCGCGCGCGGCCCCGTCGCGCTCGACCGCGCCGCGCCGCCGCCTGGCCCAGCCGACCGGCGACGGACCTTCCGGCCCTGCCCCGCTTGCCACCACCGCCCCTCATGAAAGTCGGCATCACCTCCAAGCTGTTCCTCGCGATCCCCGTGACCTGCGTGGCCGCCGCCGTGGCGATGGGCGCGGCGATGCGCTACAGCTTCGAGAGCGGCTTCGGCCGTTACCTGGTGGGCCGCGACGACGAAGAGGTCACGCGCGTGACCAAGGCGCTCGAGCGCGAATACGCCGAGCACGGCAGCTGGGCCTTCATCACCGAGCGGCCCGGCGCCTGGATCGCCTTCGTGCGCTCGGTCACGCCGATCTTCCCGCACGAAGCGATGGGCCCCGAGGGCTGGGGCTGGGGCGAGCCGCCCGGCGCTTATCGCGGCCCGCGCTGGGGCGAAGGCCGGTTCGGCCCGCCAGTGGGCGACGAGGCCGGGCACCGCGACGGCCGAGGCTGGGGCGAGCAGCCCGGCAGCGCGCCGGCCGGCCTCGATGGCTCGGGCGACGGCCGCTACGGCAGCCCCAGCCACGACCCGCGCGAAGCCGCCGCGCCCGCATCGACATCGGCATCGCCCGACAGCGCGGCTGCCGCCTCGATCCCCGCGTGGCACCGCGACCGCGCCGCCACGACAGCCGATCTAGCCTTCCCCACCCCGCCCTACCCCGGCCAAGGCCCCCGCGACGGCTGGCGCGAGCACCCGCCCGGCTTCCACCATCCGCCGCCGATCGCGCTCTACAACGCCGGGCGCCACCGCATCGCCGGCTACCCGCCGCCGCCCGGCACGCCGCTGCACGCGCTGAACGCGGGCGGCAAGCTGGTCGGCTGGCTCTCGATGGCGCGGCCCGGCGGCCTGTTCTACGCGGCCGACCAGCGCTTCCAGATGCAGCAATCGCGCGCCACCTGGGTGATCGTGATCGCGGCGGCGGTGCTCTCGGCCCTGGTCTCGATGGTACTGGCGCGGCTGATCCTGGCGCCGGTGCGGCGCATCGTGCACGCCACCCATCGGCTCGCCGAAGGCCAGTATGCGGTGCGCGTGCCCGAGCGCGGCAGCGACTAACTGAGCCAGCTCGCGGGCGACTTCAACCGGCTGGCCGAATCGCTGGCCGCCGCCGAGCGAGCGCGGCGCAACTTCATCGCCGACATCTCGCACGAGCTGCGCACGCCGCTGGCCGTGCTGCGCGGCGAGATCGAGGCGCTCGAGGACGGCGTGCGGCGCCCCGACGCCGGCACCTTCGCCTCGCTGCAGGCCGAGATCGCGCTGCTGAGCAAGCTGATCGACGACCTGCACGAACTCTCGCTGGCCGATATCGGCGCGCTCTCGTTCGAGATGATCGAGATGATCGCGGTGGACGTGGCGCGGGTGGCCGAGATCGCGGCCGAATCCTTCGTCGACCGGCTCGGCGCCAAGCGCATCGCGCTGGAGACGCGGATCCCGGCCGGCCCGGTGCTGGTCTCGGGCGATCCGCACCGGCTCGCGCAATTGCTGCAGAACCTGCTCGAGAACTCGCTGCGCTACACCGATGCCGGCGGCAGCGTGCGCGTGGCGGTCAGCGCGAGCGGGCGGCACGTGCAGGTCGACGTGCTCGACTCGCACCCGGGCGTGCCCGAGCCGATGCTCGGCCAGGTGTTCGAGCGGCTGTTCCGCGTCGACGTCTCGCGCAGCCGCCAGAGCGGCGGCTCGAGCCTGGGCCTGGCGCTCTGCAAGCACATCGTCGAGGCGCACGGCGGCAGCATCGCGGCGCGGCGCTCGCCGCTCGGCGGCCTCTGGATCATGATGCTGTTTCCCCTGCTCGAGCCGGACCATGAACCCTGATCGCCCTGGCCCGTCCGTCCTGATCGTCGAGGCCGAGCCCAAGCTCTCGGTCCTGCTGGCCGACTACCTGCACGCCGACGGTTATGCCACCGCGATCGTCGCCGACGGCCGCGAGGTGGGGTGCCCCACGTGCGCGCGCACGCCCCCTCGCTGGTGCTGCTCGACCTGATGCTGCCGGGGGGTGGCGGCCTGGACGTGTGCCGCGAGCTGCGCGCCTTCTCGACCATCCCGGTGATCATCCTGACCGCGCGCGTCGACGAGATCGACCGCCTGCTCGGCCTCGAGCTCGGCGCCGACGACTACGTCTGCAAGCCCTTCAGCCCGCGCGAGGTGGTGGCGCGCGTCAAGGCGATCCTGCGCCGGATCGAGCAGGCCGAGAGAAAGGTGAAAAGCGGGCGGGCCAGGAGGGGGAAGCGGCCGATGATGGCGCGACGGCGCCGTTCGAGATCGACCCCGAGCATCACGTGGCGCGGCTCGAGGGCCGCAACCTGCACTTGACGCCGGTCGAGCTGCGCCTGCTGGCGCTGCTGGTGGCCAACCCGGGCCGCATCTACTCGCGCGACTTCCTGCTGCGGCGGCTCTACGACGACCACCGCGTGGTCACTGACCGCACCGTCGACAGCCACGTGAAGAACCTGCGCCGCAAGCTGCAGGCGGTGCGCCCCGAGCGCGACTTCATCCGTTCGATCTACGGCGTGGGCTACCAGTTCGAGCTCGATGCCGAGGACCTCGGCAAGCCCGCCGGCCAGCCCGTCAACAGCCCGCCGGCACTGCGTCGCTAGACGTTCGCGACGCGGAAATCCGCCGCCACGCAACCGGTCAGCACGCGATCGACGTTCGGCAGGTCGTTGCCGTCGAGCTTGTCGAGGATCGCCGCCTCGCTCATGCCGTAGCCGTGCCAGCGCGCCGAGAGCCGCTCGACCAGCACCGCGCGCGGCACCGCCAGCATCACGGTGAGGTCGAAGCAGGCGCGCAGCGGCGCCCAGGCCGAATCGTCGAGCAGCAGGTAGTTGCCCTCCACCACGATGAGGCGCGCGCCGGCCGAGATGATCGCGGCGCCCGCGCGGGCGATCTCGATCGAGCGATCGAACACCGGCACCGCGATCTCGCGGCCGTCGTCGGCCTTCAGGAGCGCCAGCATGGCGGCCAGCCCGTCGATGTCGAAGGTATGCGGCGCGCCCTTGCGCGGGCGATCGCCGCGCGCCTCCAGCACGCGATCGTCGTAGTGGTAGCCGTCCATCGCCAGCAGCACGGCGCGGCCCGGCCACCGCCACGATGCGGCGCGCGGCCGGATCGGCATCGGCTAGCGCCGCCACCAGCCCGGCGAAATCGACGTCGCGCGTCACGCTCATGGCAGGCGGCTCCGCTCGGCCTGCTTGAGCGCTTCCTGGGCCGACTTGAGCTGGGCGCACGTGTACATCAGCGCATGCGAGGCGAGGTCGCGTCCGTCTTCCCAGAGGTTGCGCCAGATCGCGAGGATCCCCTCCAGCGGCTGCCCGACCACGCGCGAGGAAAAGCTCTCGAAGGTGATCGGCCCCGTGTAGCCCGAGAACACCAGCGCGCGGAACACTTCCGCGAAGTCGATGCTGCCCGAGCCCAGGTAACCGCGATGCGAATCGCCGGTATGGAAATAGCCCAGATGCGCGCCGGTTTCACGTATCGCCGTCATTACGTCGGATTCCTCGATGTTCAGTAGTAGGTATCCAGATGCACCGACACGTTCGGCCGGCCGATCCGCTCGCAGAGCTCGACGCCCTGCGAGGCCGTGTTCAGCACGTTCGACTCGTAGCGGTTGACCACCCTCGAGGCCGGGCATGATGCCGCCCGCAGCGGCCGTCTCCGCCACCTGGGCGAGGATCTCGACCGACATCGCGACGCCGGCCGGGGTGGTCGGCACGAAGTTCTTCTGGAATGCGGAGCAGAGGATACCGCAGACATGCTTCGCGCCGCACTCGTGCGCGACGCGGATCGCCGCCTCGAGCTTGCGCTTGCCGCGCGCGGCCTTCTCCGGGTCGCCGCTGGAGATGTCGGAATCGGCATCGAGCCCCAGCGAGAAGCTGCAGCCGATGCCGGCACGCTCCAGCTCGCGGCGCGTGAAGGCGGTATCGATCGAGGCCGGATCGAGCGCCGGGATCTCGATGAAGTCGAAACCCACCTCGGCCGTGTTCGCGATCGCGCGCGCGGCTTCCTCGTGGCTCCAGCCGACCTCCCAGACCAGTGCATGTACGCCCCCAGCTTGTTCATTCGCTCTCCTTGTGTCGACGGGATGCGGGCGCGGCCACCGAGGTTCGGGGCCCGCGCTCGCGGATGAGGGATTGCAGCGCGCCGTGCGCCCAGACCCAGCGGGCCAGCATCACGGCGAGCAGAAAGGCGCCCCACAGGGCGGTGGCCAGGTGCTGGTTAGCACCCAGCAGGTTCAGGCCCGAGGCGATCACCACCGGCACCACGCGGCCGAAGCCGCCGAACGGATCGACGCGGCCGAGGAATCAGGCCAGCACCGAGATCAGCAGGAAGGCCTCGTCGTGGCCGACGCGCACCGAGTTGAAGCTGCACAGCATCACCACCCCGGCCACCCCCCACATCAGGCCCGAGAGCAGGTAGATACGGGTGACCGCGCGCGCCGTGGCGATGCCCGAGTAGCGCGTGGCCTCCAGGTTGGAGCCGACCATGCGGGTGGTGAAGCCCAGCCGCGAGCGCGTCATCACCACATGCCAGATCAGCGCGCAGGCGATGAAGATCCACAGCGGCACCGGCACGCCGAGCCACAGCCCGTTGCCGAGGTAGCGCACCGAATGCGGGAAGCCGGAAATATCGCCGCCACGCGTGAGGAATTCGCCCAGGCCGCGCAGGAAGATCATCGCCGAGAGCGACACCAGGATCGGGCTCGCGCCGGTGTAGGCGATGATCGCGCCGATCATCGCGCCGGCCGCCGCGCCCGTGGCCAGCGCCGCGAGGATGCCGAGCAGCACCACGCCGAGGCTGGCGTCGGGGCCGCCGTGCGACTGGATCACCCAGGCCATCGCCAGGCCGGCCATGTTGGCGGTGAAGGTGGCGGCCAGGTTGAAGCCGCCCGAGATCAGCGGCATCAGCATCGCCAGCGCGAACAGGCCCAGCTCGGGCAGCTGGAACGCGATCGACTGGAAGGTGCCGGCGCTCAGGAAGCGGTCCGAGGCCAGGCTCGATCACCACCACCGCCAGGAAGCCGAGCAGGCCGGCCACGTCGGCCGGCACGTGGAACACGGACGAAGTGCGGGATTGCGGCGTGTTCATGAGCCCACCTTGGCGCGCGAGGCCGAAAGACGCGTGCCGACCAGGCGCGCGGCGCCGTCGCTCGACAGCGTGATCGCGATCAGGATCACCGCTCCGACGATCATCTTGTACGCATACGAGGAAATACCAAGCAGGGTCAGACCGTTGGCGGTGACCGACACCAGCAGGATGCCGAGGATCGCGCCGAGCACCGTGCCGCGCCCGCCGCCCAGGCGCGCGCCGCCCAGCACCACAGCGAGCGGCCAGCACCTCCAGCTCGCGCCCGTAGAGCGCGTTGGGCACCACTTCCTGCACGTAGTGCGCCTGCATCAGCCCGGCCACGCCGCTCATCATGCCGAGCCAGCCATAGGCCAGGTAGTGCATGCGGCCGATGCGGATGCCCACCCGGCGCGCGGCTTCCGGATTGTCGCCGGTGGCATAGGGCTGGCGGCCCGCCGTGGTCCGGCGCAGCAGGAACCAGGTGGCCGCCACGCAGGCCGCCATCACCGCCACCGGCAAGCGACAGCGTGGCCACCCCGCTGGGCGTGCTCAGCTGCAGCAGCGAGACGCGGTTCATCCACCAGTCGGGCAGGTCGTAGATCGACACGCCGCCGGTGACGAACATCAGCCCGCCGAAGAACAGGTTGAAGGTGGCGATAGTCACCACGATCGAGACGATCCGGAAGCGGTAGATGATGGTCGCGTTCAGCGCGCCGAGCAGGAAGCCGAAGCCGAGCGCCCAGTTGCCGCCGCCGAGATGGTTCACGGCCAGCGCGGTCAGGTACTGCGTGACCGAGGCGCCTACCGCGAAGGAGATGCCGATGCCGCCGGCGATCAGCACCACCAGCAGGCCGACCGCGAAGATGATGTTGACCGCGCTCTGGTTGAGCAGGTCGAACAGGTTGGACAGCGTCAGGAAGGTCGAGGTGCTCAGACCGAGGCCGATCGCCATCACGGCGAGCACGGCGATCAGCAGCGCCTCGATCGAGCCGATGCCGGTCTTGCGTAGCAGCTCATGCATGGACGTCTCGCTCGATATGATCGATCGGAACCGCGCCCGGCACGTACTCGGCGACCAGGCGGCCATCGCGCATGTGCAGAATCCGATCGGCGTTGAAATAGACCTCGGGGATCTCGTCGGAGATCAGCAGGATCGCCATGCCCGCCTGCGCCAGCTCGCGGATGATGGCGAAGATGCCGGCGCGCGCGCCCACGTCCACGCCCACCGTCGGCGAGTCGAGGATCAGCAGCTTGGGGCTGGTGGCCAGCCACTTGGCCAGCACCACGCGCTGCTGGTTGCCGCCCGACAGGGTCGAGACCGGATCGTCGGGATGGCCGATCTTCACCGTCAGGCGGCGGATCCAGTCGCGCACCAGCGCCTCGCGCCGGCCCGGCGAGATCAGGCGCGCGCTGTCGAGCAGCTCGTCGAGCACCGCAATGCAGGTGTTGTCGCCGATCGACTGCGGCTGCACCAGGCCGAGTTGCAGCCGGTCCTCCGAGACATAGACGATGCCGGCGCCGATCGCGTCGCGGTTCGAACGCAGCGCGAGCGCGCGGCCCTCCAGTTCGATCGCGCCCGACTCGGGCCGCGCCATGCCGAACAGCGACAGCGTCAGCTCGGTGCGCCCGGCGCCGAGCCGTCCGGTCAGGCCGAGGATCTCGCCGCAGCGGATCTCGAAGGAAATCTCGCGGTAGTCGCGCCCGCGTGTGAGCCGCGCGACGCGCAGCACAACCGGCGCGGCCGACAGGTCGGTGTCACGCACCGCATAGTCGAGGCTGCGGCCCGTCATCAGCTCGCCGAGCTGCGTCTGCGTCTGCGTCTGCGTCATGCCGGCGGTCGGGTAGGTGCTGTATCGGATCCGGTTGTCTAGACACGGTTTTGCGATCAGGCGGCCAGCGGCAACAGCGCTGCCTGACGGGCTTC
>JAYFRU010000063.1:0-11159 GCA_040946965.1 Burkholderia sp.
GTCAGATTGTGCAACGGCCACCAAAGCCAGCTCAATTATCATAATGCGGGATGGTGGAGCTAAATGGATAGCCCTTCTTGGCGAACACCTCGTGCGCCTCGGTCTCGCCGCCGCTCTCGTCGTCGTCCTCGGCCAGCACCACTTCCAGCTCGACGAAATCGCCCAGGCCGTCGACGCGGTCCAGGTGGATGCGCGTGCGGCCCGCCAGGTAGACGTGGCGTTCCTTGGTGACGATGCCGCGCGTGGTCAGCGCCGTGGCCAGCAGCGAGTGCATCGCATCGGCGTTGGTGACGGGGCTGCGCGTGTAGTACGAGGCCTTCGGGCCGTCGCGGTCGTCGCGCTGGTAGAAGATCAGCTCGGCCGGCGTGTGGTCTTCGAAGCGGCGCAGCTTGAGCCGGCCGCGCGGCACGTCGTAGAAGAAGTCCTGCTGACGGTAGAACAGCGGTTCGTCGGTCGCGAGTGATGTTGCCTTTTCGCGCAGGCTGTCAAAGTCGCGGGCGCGAGCCTTGATCTCGATGTTGCGTGCCATGCAGTTCTCCTCGGTCTGGGCGATCGAATCGCCTTGGATGGGGATCAATCTAGCAAAAAGTCAGCGACCGTGGCGTGACGTAATGAGGAGAGTGCATCTCACCTTCGATTTCGGCGGCAAGGTGATCGACATCGGAAAGCGCGGCTCACCCCCGCGTGGTCGCGAAACCGTGGATAAGTGCGGGCGGCGCGCACACGCGATGCAAGGCAAAGGGCCGCGCCTCAGCTCGCCCACTGCTGCTCGACCAGCCGCAAGGCGGCCGCGATGGCGGGCTCCTCGCGGCGCTCGGCCAGCGTGAGGAAGGTCAGCTCGGCCGGCACCGTCACCGCCTCGACGATCACCAGCGCGTGCGCGTGCGCCTCGCGCAGCGCGATCGAATCGCGCACCAGGGTGAGGCCGACGCCGGACTTCACCAGGTCCAGCATCGAGGGCTCCTGGTCGACCTCGGCCACCTCCACTGGCTGCACGCCGGCCTCGCCGAACAGGCGCGAGAGCAACCGGTGATGGGCCGAGGAGGGCGGCGTCCAGATCCACGGCAGGGCGGCCAGCGCGCGCCAGTCGCGGGCGCGCTGCACGCGCTCCTTCCAGCCGGCCGGCGCCAGCACGCGATAGTGGTAGCGCGTCAGCGTTAGGGTATGGAACCGGGCGGCGTCGCCGGCCTCGTCGTCGGGCCGGCCGATCGAATAACCGACGTCGAGCTCGCGCGCCTGAACCGCGTCGCGGACCCAGCCCGACATGCCGTGACGCAGTTCGGTCTCGATCTGCGGGTGGGTCTCGACCAGCTGGCGCAGGAAGCTGCCGAGCCGCAGGAATTCGGGATCGAGCACGGTGCCGATCCGCAACCGCCCGCGCACCTCCTGGCGCAAGGCGCTGGCCGCGCGCTGCACCTCGGCGGCCGCTGCCAGCGCGCGCTCGGCACGCGGCAGCAGGGCCTGGCCGTCGCGCGTGAGCACCAGCCCGCGCGAGGTGCGCGAGAACAGCACCTCGCCGAGCGTCTGCTGCAGATGCTTGATCTGCAGGCTGACGGCCGGCTGCGTCAGGCACAGGCGGGCGGCGGCGCGCGTCAGGTTGCCTTCGCGGGCCACCGTCGCGAACGCGCGGAGCAGGATCAGGTCCATTGAGCGATATTAGCGCGGCTTATGAAGCTGTTCAGCATAACTCATTGGATGCCGGGCGCGCCGCGCGAGTAGGCTTCGATCCATCGCGGCGCGCACGAGGTCGGCCGCGGCCAGAACAACCAAGGAGACGCATCGTGACTTCCCAGCGCACGCTCGAGGGTGAATTCGACTATGTGATCGTCGGCGCCGGCACGGCCGGCTGCGTGCTCGCCAATCGCCTCAGCGAGGATCCGGAGGTCTCGGTCCTGCTGCTCGAGGCCGGCGGCAAGGACGACTACCACTGGATCCACATTCCCGTCGGTTATCTCTACTGCATCGGCAACCCGCGCACCGACTGGCTCTACAAGACCGAGCCCGAGGCGGCGCTCAACGGCCGCGCGCTGTCCTATCCGCGCGGGCGCGTGCTGGGCGGCTGCTCGTCGATCAACGGCATGATCTACATGCGCGGCCAGCGCGAGGACTACGACGGCTGGGCGCAGCTGACGGGCGACCCGGGCTGGGCCTGGGACGCGGTGCTGCCGGTGTTCAGGCGCAGCGAGGATCATCACGGCGGTGCCGACGAGGCGCATGGCGCGGGCGGTCCCTGGCGGGTCGAGAAGCAGAGGCTGCATTGGGAAATCCTCGAGGCTTTCTCGCAGGCCGCGTAGCAGACCGGCATCCCCGCCACCGGCGATTTCAATCGCGGCGACAACAACGGGGTTGGCTATTTCGACGTGAACCAGAAGCGCGGCGTGCGCTGGAATGCCTCGAAGGCCTTCCTGCGCCCGAACCTGAGCATCATCACCGGCGCGCAGGCCGAGCGGCTGGTGTTCGAGGGCGCGCGCTGCAGCGGCCAGGCCTTCGTGGCCCGCGCGCGCGGCGAGGTGATCCTGGCCTCGGGCGCCGTCAATTCGCCGGCCCTGCTCGAACACTCGGGGATCGGCGACGGCCGGCGGCTGCGCGAGCTCGGCATCGCGGTGCGGCGCGACCTGCCCGGGGGGGCGAGAACCTGCAGGACCACCTGCAGTTGCGCATGGCCTATCGCGTGGCCGGCGTGCGCACGCTCAACACCTTGTCGGCGCATTGGTGGGGCAAGCTCGCGATCGGCGCGCAATACCTGCTGCGGCAGAGCGGGCCGATGGCGATGGCGCCCTCGCAGCTGGGCGTGTTCACCCGCTCCGATCCCGCCGATGCCGCGATCACGCGCCCCGATCTCGAATACCACGTGCAGCCGCTCTCGCTGGATCGCTTCGGCGAGCCGCTGCATCGCCACGATGCCTTCACCGCTTCGGTCTGCAACCTGCGGCCGAGCTCGCGCGGCAGCATCCATGTCGATTCGCCCGATCCGTTCGCGGCGCCGCGCATCGCACCGAACTACCTGTCGACCGAAGCGGATCTCCGCGTGGCCGTGAACGTGCTGCGCCTGACGCGCCGTATCGCGGCGGCACCGGCGCTGGCGCGCTATCGCCCCGAGGAGGTGCTGCCGGGCACGCGCTACCAGAGCGAGGCCGAGCTGGTCGAGGCGGCCGGCGCGGTGGGCACCACCATCTTCCATCCAGTCGGCACCTGCCGCATGGGCCGCGCGGACGATCCGGCCGCAGTGGTCGACAGTCGCCTGCGCGTGCGCGGCATCGAGGGACTGCGCGTGGTCGATGCCTCGGTGATGCCGACCATCACCTCGGGCAATACCAACTCGCCGACGCTGATGATCGCCGAGCGCGCCAGCGAGATGATCCGCGCCGATCGTCGTGGCACGCGCGAAGGCGGCGCGGTGGTGGGCGAGGTGAAGTCGAGGGTCGATATCGCGGCGGCCTGAGTCGAGCGGCCGAAGTCGGGCCACTCGAGCCCGGCGAACCGGATCGCGTGGCTGAGCCGCGCGGCCGGGCGAGTGGGCGGCCGGTTGGCGCGGCCAGAGTTGCGTGCGCGCGGCACGCGGCGGTAGCCCGCCACAATCCGCGCGGCAATCGAGGTTTCCCTCCAGTCACGCCGGCGCGACAGCCTGCATCTCCGCGCGTTGTCGCGGTGGGCTCGCCGTGCGCGTTGCCGCGACGCGCCATCGCGCGGGAGCGGCGCTTGCGCGAGGCGGCGCCTCAGTGCAAATCCCGATGAATGCACTGCACCAACAAGGCGACAATGCTGCGCAGCAGGCAGGCGCGCGTCAGCCATGCCAGCCATGCGCCGTCGGTGGCGGCATGCTCGCATCGACCCCGGGGCTGGCCTCGCACCACGAGGACGCAGCGGCCGCTCGCGCGAGATTTTGCGGTGTTTCGCGTCATATCGGACGGAAGCGGACATGATTCTCGGCGACACCATACTCGAGACGCGCGGGCTCACGAAGGAATTCCGTGGCTTCACCGCAGTCGGCGGCGTGAACCTGCGCGTGCGGCGCGGCTCGATCCATGCGCTGATCGGCCCGAACCGCCGGCAAGACCACCTGCTTCAACCTGCTCACCAAGTTCCTCAAGCCCAGCGCCGGGCAGATTGTCTACAACGGTATCGACATCACGCGCGAGCGCCCCTCGCAGGTCGCGCGGCGCGGCATCATCCGCTCGTTCCAGATCTCGGCGGTGTTCCCGCATCTCACCGCGCTGCAGAACGTGCGCGTCGGCCTGCAGCGGCAGCTCGGCACCGAATTCCATTTCTGGCGCAGCGAACGCAGCCTGCGCCGCCTCGACGATCGCGCCATAGACCTGCTCACCGAGGTCGGCCTGACCGACTTCGCCCACGTGCCGACCGTCGAGCTCGCCTATGACCGCAAGCGCGCACTGGAGATCGCTACCACCCTGGTGATGGAGCCCGAACTGATGCTGCTCGACGAGCCGACCCAGGGCATGGGCCACGAGGACGTCGATCGCGTCACGGCGCTGATCAAGAAGGTGTCGAGCGGGCGTACCATCCTGATGGTCGAGCACAACATGAACGTGATCGCCGGCATCTCCGACACCATCACCGTCCTGCAGCGCGGCGAGGTGTTGGCCGAAGGTACGTATGCCGAAGTATCGAAGAACCCGCTGGTGATCGAGGCCTACATGGGCAGCGCGGACACGAGCCTGTCGGGAGCGCACGGATGAGCCGGGACCCGCGCACGGAACCGCAACTGGGCGGTGCGTTGCAGGGCGCGACGGCGGCCGCGCTGGAGGCCGTCGCGCCGCATGCCGAGGTCGGCGGTGGAGATCCGCGATCTCGAGGCCTGGTATGGCGAATCGCACATCCTGCACGGCGTGGACCTGAGCGTGGCGCGCGGCGAGGTGGTCACCCTGCTCGGGCGCAACGGCGCGGGCCGCACCACCACGCTGCGTGCGATCATGGGCCTGACCGGCCGGCGGCGCGGCTCGATCCGCATTGCCGGCGGCGAGACCATCGAGCTGGCCACGCATCGCATCGCGCATCGCGGCGTGGGCTACTGCCCCGAGGAGCGCGGCATCTTCGCCAGCCTGTCCTGCGAGGAGAACCTGCTGCTGTCGCCGGTGGTGGGCCCGCGCGAGCACGCCATGCCGCTGGACGAGATCTACGACTTGTTCCCGAACCTCGCCACGCGTCGGCACAGCCAGGGCACGCGCCTGTCGGGCGGCGAGCAGCAGATGCTGGCGGTGGCGCGCATCCTGCGCACCGGTGCCAACCTGCTGCTGCTCGACGAGATCTCCGAGGGGCTCGCGCCGGTGATCGTGCAGACGCTGGCGCACATGATCCTGGCGCTGAAGGCGCGAGGCGACACGATCGTGATGGTCGAGCAGAACTTCCGTTTCGCCGCGCCGCTCGCCGACCGTTTCTACGTGATGGAGCACGGGCGCATCGTCGAGCATTTCGGCGCGGCGCAGCTGCAGGGCAAGATGAGTGTGCTGCACGAGCTGCTCGGCGTCTGAGCCGCGCCGCTCGCGCCGTCATGCCGGTGGTACGCGCCGCACGGGCCGGCGCCGGCCTCGAGCCGCAATCGTCCTTGCTGCGATTGCCCGACCTACAACCACAACGCATCATCAGGAGACGTCAATGAAACTGAAGACCCTCGCGCGCGCGCCTGTTCCTCACGCTGACGGTGGCGGCCGCCGGCGCCGGCACCGCCCATGCCGCGGCCGATTCGGTGAAGATCGGCTTCATCACCGACCTGTCGGGCCTGTATGCCGACATCGACGGGCAGGGCGGGCTGGAGGCGATCCGCATAGCGATCGCCGACTTCGGCGGCAAGGTGAACGGCAAGCCGATCGAGCTCGTCTACGCGGATCACCAGAACAAGGCCGACATCGCCGCCTCGAAGGCGCGCGAATGGATGGACCGCGAGGGGCGCGACCTGCTGGTGGGCGGCACCAACTCGGCCACCGCGCTGCCGATGAACCAGGTGGCGGGTGAGAAGAAGCGCGTCTACATCAACATCGGCGCCGGCGCCGACACGCTCACCAACGAGCAGTGCACGCCCTACACGGTCCACTACGCCTACGACACCATGGCGCTGGCCAAGGGCACCGGCTCGGCGGTCACCAAGCAGGGCGGCAAGACCTGGTTCTTCCTGACCGCCACGCGTTCGGCAAGGCGCTCGAGAAGAACACCTCGGACGTGGTGAAGGCCAACGGCGGGCAGGTGCTGGGCGCGGTGCGCCATCCGCTGTCGGCCTCGGACTTCTCCTCCTTCCTGCTGCAGGCGCAGGCCTCCAAGGCGCAGATCCTGGGCCTGGCGAACGCCGGCGGCGACACCGTCAACTCGATCAAGGCGGCCAAGGGATTCGGCATCACCAAGAGCATGAAGCTGGCCGCGCTGCTGGTGTTCATCGACGACATCCACAGCCTGGGCCTGGAGACCACCCAGGGGCTGGTGCTGACCGACAGCTGGTAATGGAACCGCGACGCGGCCTCGCGCCAGTGGGCGCAGCGCTCCTTCGCCAAGACCAAGAAGATGCCTTCCAGCCTGCAGGCGGCCGACTATTCCTCTGTGACCACCTATCTGAAGGCGGTGCAGGCGGTCGGCTCGACCGATGCCGACAAGGTGATGGCGCAGTTGAAGAAGCAGAAGATCGACGACTTCTACGCCAAGGGCTACGTGCGCGCGGACGGCAGCATGATCCACGACATGTACCTGATGGAGGTGAAGAAGCCGTCGGAATCGAAGGAACCTTGGGATTACTACAAGATCCTCGCAACCATTCCCGGCGAGTAGGCCTTCGGGACCAAGCAGGAGTCGCGCTACGCGCTCTGGAAGTAAGGACTTCGTCTCAGGGCAGGGCGCGGCGCGTGGCCGGCGGATGAGCCGGGCGCCGCTGCCGGCCTGCACCTCTTACGGACGGCAGTTTCGATGAACATCTTTGGCATTCCGTTGTCGGCGATGCTGAGCCAGTTGCTGCTCGGCCTCGTCAACGGCTCGTTCTACGCGATCCTGAGCCTCGGGCTTGCGGTGATCTTCGGGCTGCTCAACGTGATCAACTTCGCGCACGGCGCGCTGTTCATGCTCGGCGCGATGCTGGCGTGGATGGGCCTGAACTATTTCTCGCTGCCGTACTGGGAGATGCTGGTGCTCGCGCCGCTCGTCACTGGTCTGTTCGGGATCCTGATCGAGCGCAGCATGCTGCGCTGGCTCTACCGGCTCGACCATCTCTACGGACTGCTGCTGACCTTCGGCATCACGCTGGCGATCGAGGGCGTGTTCCGCTCGATCTACGGCGCCTCGGACCAGCCCTACGACGTGCCCGCGCTGCTGTCCGGCGCCACCGACCTCGGCTTCATGTACCTGCCGAACTATCGCGCCTGGGTGGTGGTGGCCTCGCTGACGGTGTGCCTGGTCACCTGGTTCGTGATCGAGAAGACGCGGCTGGGGGCCTATCTGCGCGCCGGCACCGAGAACCCGAAGCTGGTGGAGGCCTTCGGCGTGAACGTGCCGCTCATGATCACGCTCACCTACGGCTTCGGCGTGGCGCTGGCCGCCTTCGCCGGTGATCCGGGTCTCGCCGCTGATGGGGCAGCCGATGATCATCACCGTGTTCGCGGTGGTGGTGATCGGCGGGATGGGCTCGATCCTCGGTTCGATCCTCACCGGCCTGCTGCTCGGCGTGATCGAGGGCTTCACGCGCGTGTTCTATCCCGAGGCCTCGGCAACCGTGGTGTTCGTGATCATGGCCCTGGTGCTGCTGGTGCGCCCGGCCGGCCTGTTCGGCAAGGAAAGATGATGCCCAGAAAAGTGCTCTACGGCCTGCTGCTGGCGGGCCTCGTGCTGGCGCCGCTGGCCGGCGCCTATCCGCTGTTCGTGATGAAGGTGATGTGCTTCGCGCTGTTCGCGGCGGCCTTCAACCTGCTGATCGGCTATACCGGCCTGCTGTCCTTCGGCCATGCGATGTTCCTCGCCACCGCCGGCTACCTGACCGGCTACACGATCCAGACGCTCGGCGCCACGCCCGAGCTGGGCGTGCTGGCCGGCACCGCGGCGGCCACCGCAGTGGGGCTGGTGGTGGGCCTGTTCGCGATCCGCCGGCAGGGCATCTACTTCGCGATGATCACGCTGGCCTTCGCGCAGATGCTGTACTTCGTCTACCTGCAGGCGCCCTTCACGCACGGCGAGGACGGCCTGCAGGGCGTGGCGCGCGGCCGCCTGTTCGGCCTGCTCGACCTGTCCTCGGACCTCGCGCTCTATTACGTGATCCTGGTGGTGGTGGCGCTGGCCGCGATGCTGATCGTGCGCATCGTGCATTCGCCCTTCGGGCAGGTGCTGGTCGCGATCAAGGAGAACGAGCCGCGCGCGATCTCGCTGGGCTACGACACCGACCGCTTCAAGCTGCTGGCCTTCGTGCTGTCGGCGGGGCTGGCGGGCCTGGCCGGTTCGCTGAAGGTGGTGGTGCTCGGCTTCGAGACGCTGGGCGACGCCTACTGGACCATGTCCGGCCTGGTGATCCTGATGACCCTGGTGGGCGGCATGGGCACCCTGTTCGGCCCCCTGCTCGGCGCGGCGCTGATCGTGGCGCTGGAGGAGCGGCTCGGCGACATCGGCAGCGCGCTGGCCTCGCTGACCGGCGTCGAGTGGTTCCGCTCGCTCGGCGAGTCGACCTCGATCGTCACCGGCATCATCTTCATCGCCTGCGTGCTGGCGTTCCGGCGCGGCATCGTCGGCGAGATCGTGGCGCGCGTGAAACCCTTGCGCGCCTCGTGATGCGCAGCGGCAAACGCTGGGATGGCGCAAGCGGCAAGCTGCACGAAAAGCGCACGAACGCCGCTCAAATCGCTGCCTCCTCGCCGGGAATCGTGCCCAATTTCCGTGCGGCGATGCACCATAGGGGTAAATGCTAGGTTGCTCCATATTCTGGGCTTGTTTAATCTTCGTTCCAGTTCTGATGCACCGCGAAACGAATTTGCAGGTGGAGAACGAGGAGACAATCGAGGCACAAAGTGCCCGGCCCCAAAGCGCTGTTGGACGGAATCCAACAGCGCTTTTTCATTGCACCTTCGTGCGGCGGGTTCGCCCGATCATCCCTTCCGTTTGCGCTTCGCCCAGGTTGCCCATCCGTCGTTTCGAGACGTTCCACGGGCGCCGTGGGCCACGTCCCCTGTCCTGTCTCAGCTTGCACCTGGCCTACGGGCTAACCCGGTTTGTCGCGCATGGGCGCCGTCGTTACACTCGGCTTTCACCGACCGATCGGTCGGGAAAAGCGGCCCGAGCGAAGCCGGTCCCGATGTTGTTCTCCTGGAGAATCACGGCATGAATGGAGTCAGGCGGCGGGTCGCGATCGGCGCGGCCCTGGTCGTGGCGCTGGCGCAGCAGGGCGCGCAGGCCGACGTGCGGATCGGCGTGACGGTGTCGGCCACGGGCCCGGCGGCCTCGCTCGGCATTCCCGAGAAAAACAGCATCGCGCTGCTGCCGAGGGAGGCCGGTGGCCAGAAGATCGACTACATCGTGCTCGACGATGCCACCGATCCGACCCAGGCCGTGAAGAACTTCCGCAAGCTGACGAGCGAGGACAAGGTCGATGCCGTGATCGGCTCGAGCGTGGTGCCGAATTCGCTGGCGATGATCGACATCGCCGCGCAGACCGGCACGCCGATGATCTCGCTGGCGGCCGCCGCCTCGATCGTCGAGCCGATGGACGCGAAACGCGCCTGGGTCTTCAAGACACCGCAGAACGACCAGCTGATGGCCGATGCGATCGCCGAGCACATGGCCCGGCGCGGGCTGAAGACGGTGGGCCTGATCGGCTTCGCCGACGCCTATGGCGAGAGCTGGTTCAAGACCTTCGGCCAGGCTGCCGCCGCGCGCAAGCTGCAAGTGGTGGCCGGCGAACGCTACGCGCGCAGCGATACCTCGGTGACGGGGCAGGTGCTCAAGGTGATGGCGGCCAGGCCCGATGCGGTGCTGATCGCCGGCGCCGGCACGCCGGCCGCGCTGCCGCAGAGCACGCTGAAGTCGCGCGGCTACCGCGGCGCGATCTACCAGACGCACGGCGTCGCCAACAACGATTTCCTGCGCGTGTGCGGCGCCGATTGCGAGGGCACCTACCTGCCTGCCGGGCCGATCCTGGTGGCCGCGCAGCTGCCCGATACGAACCCCGTGAAGGCCTCCGCGCTGGCCTACCAGGCCGCCTACGAGCACGCCTATGGGGCCGGCTCGGTGTCGACCTTCGGCGGCCATGCCTGGGATGCGGGCCTGCTGCTGCGCGAGGCGATTCCGCTCGCGCTGAAGGCCGGCCAGCCCGGCACGCCGGCCTTTCGCACGGCGTTGCGCGGCGCGCTCGAACAGGTGCGGCAGCTGCCCGGTGCGCATGGCGTGTTCAACCTGACGGCGGCCGATCACAACGGGCTCGATGCGCGTGCGCGCGTGATGGTCGAGATCGTCGGCGGGCGCTGGAAGCTCGTGCAGAACTAGCCGGGGCGATCGCACGGCAGATCATCGAAACAGGGCGCGTGCTGCGGGACGCGCCCTTTTTTGTTGTCCGCGCAACCAGTTCGCGAGCGCGGATGGAAGGGCGCCGACGATGGCGACGACGACAAGGCGAAGCGGGTAGCGTGGGAGACCAAACATGAAGATCGGGGCATGGACGCGGGCGGTGCTCGCGATGGGGTTCGTTTGCGGCGTCACGGCCGCGGGCGCGCAAGTGAGGATCGGGGTGACGGTGTCGGCAACCGGGCCGGGCGCCTCGCTCGGGATTCCCGAAAAGAACACGGTCGTGCTGCTGCCGAAGACGATCGGCGGGCAGGCGGTCAGCTACCTGGTGCTCGACGACGCTTCGGACAGCAGCCGCGCGGTGCAGAACACGCGCAAGCTGATCGACGAGGAGCATGTCGATGCGGTTATCGGCTCGACCATCACGCCGAACTCGCTGGCGATGATCGACGTGGCCGCGCAGGGCCGCACGCCGATGATCTCGCTGGCGGCCAGCGCGCAGATCATCGCGCCGATGGACGCGAAGCGCGCCTGGGTCTTCAAGACGCCGCAGAACGACCGGCTGATGGCCGACGCGATCGCCGGCTACATGGCCGCGCATGGCGTGAAGACGGTGGGCTTCATCGGTTTTGCCGATGCCTATGGCGATGGCTGGTCGAACGTGTTCACCGCGGGGGGGGGGCGGC